>NZ_JBEYLC010000009.1:29606-141306 GCF_040635885.1 Nocardiopsis sp. NPDC006832
GAGGTTGTCCGCCATCGAGTTGACGTTGTCGGTCAGGTCTTTCCAAGTGCCCTGGACCCCGCGCACGTTGGCGCGACCGCCCAACTTGCCCTCGGTGCCCACCTCACGGGCCACGCGGGTGACCTCGTCGGCGAACGTGGAGAGCTGGTCCACCATCGTGTTGATGGTGTCCTTCAGCTCCAGCATCTCGCCCTGGACGTCGATGGTGATCTTCTTGGTCAGGTCACCGCGGGCGACCGCGGTGGTGACGGTGGAGATGTCGCGGACCTGCAGGGTGAGGCGGGAGGCCATCTGGTTGACCGACTCGGTGACCTCGCGCCAGGCACCGGAGACACCCTCGACCTTGGCGCTGCCGCCCAGCTTGCCCTCGGTGCCCACCTCACGGGCCACACGGGTGACCTCCTGGGTGAAGCCGCTCATCTGGTCGGCCATCCGGTTCACCGTGGTGGCCAGACGCAGCAGGTCACCGCGGAGTTCGCCGCTGCGGGACTCGGTGGAGGCCCGTCGGTTCAGCTCGCCCTCGGCGACCGAGTCCAAGACCCGGGCCACGTCGGTGACGGGTTCGGCGACCTCGTCCAGCAGCATGTTCAGCGCCCGGGCGCTGTTGCCCCAGGCGCCCCGCGCCGGGTGGACGATGACCCTCTCGTTGAGCCGGCCCTCCTCACGGACGACGTCGCCGACCCTCTGGAGTTCCGAGCTGAGCTGTTCGCTGTGGTCGACGACCTCGTTGAAGACCGAGGTGATCTCCTTGAGCCTGCCACTGCCGCGCGATCGGAGTCGAACACTGAAGTCGCCGTCGCGCATCCGGTACAGAGCGCTGAGAATCTCGTCGAGCTGGTCGTCGGCCACTTCCTTGACCGCCTCGGGCATGTACCCCTCCTCTATCCCGCACGCCACCTCGGTCATCGACCTCCGCCTGCCGGGGACGGCCCGACTCGGCCCACCGCACGGTGGGCCGGCCCCGTACCAGGTCGGGGCACGGGACACGGGGAGCGCGCGCGTGGCCGCGCGCCTCGGTGACACCCCGTCACGCTATCGTCGCGAGTTACCACCCGAAAGAAGCGGATGTGTCGTCTTACACTAACCGGCCCCGAGATTTCGCACAGGTGGGTCGACGAACTCGCGTCCACGATCCCGGTGAGGCGGGGCCCGGCCATGGCTTCGTGGAACCCGCGTATCGTTGCAGTTGCCGGCACCGGCATTCGCGCCCAGTGACGAAGGACACCGACGGCTTGGTAGTACAAGACGCGTTGAAGGTAGCTCGACGGGAGTTCCCCCCCGCTCCCGAGACGGCGGCGGCCGCCCGAGAGTTCGTGCACGACACCCTGCTCGGTTGGGGTCTGCCCGACCCGTTCGACGACATCATCCTGCTCGTCAGCGAACTGGTCACCAATGCCGTCATCCACGCGGACTCCGCGTTGGAGGTCACCGTCCGCCGCTCGGAGGGGTCGACGGAGGTGATGGTCACCGACTCGGCCCCCGAGAGGGCGGTCCCGCAGGCGGGTCCACTCGCCGTGGACACCTCCCCCTCGACCGAGGAGCAGCGCAGCGGTGGCCTGGGACTGGCGTTGGCCTCGGCCATCGCCTCCAGTTGGGGCGTGAGCTACGGGCGTAACGACAAGGCCGTGTGGTTCCGCATAGAGGACAAGAACGACGGGACGCCGTCCCTGGAGTCGCCGCCGGTGCGTCGGGGCACCGTCCGTCCCGCGCGCCCACCCGCGTGGTCGGCGCTGGACTCGGCGTTGGGTTCGCGCCTGACCCTGCCGCAACTACTGGAACGCACGGTGGAGTACTCCACGTCGACGTTGGGCGGTGACGCCGCCTACATCGCGTTGACGACCTCCGACGAGACCATGTGGGAGGTGCGTACCGCGGTCGGGCTGACCGGTGGGGCGCACTGGCGCCCGCTCCGGGTGCGCACCGAGGAGATCTTCCCGTCCGCGGCGCCCGAGCCCGGACCGGTGATCAACGACGACCTGATGATCGCCCGAGCCGGTCGCGGCGCGCTGGCCCGTGCCGGAATGCGGTCACTGGTGACGGCACCGATGATCGTCGACGGTCGGGTGACCGGCCTGTTGGCGGTCGCCTCCACCCGGGCACGCCACTTCGGTCCGGCGGCGGCCAAACGACTCCAGGAGGGCGCGGACCTCATCGCGCTGCCGGTCGAGCGTGCCCGGTTGGCCGAGGTCGAGTTGAGCCGTCGCGCCTCGCTGAGCTTCCTCGCCGAGGCCAGCGACCTGCTCGCCGGCACCCTCGACGAGAAGATGACCGGCGCCCTGGCCGCGCAGCTCATCACCTCGCGCCTGGGCCGTTGGTGCGCCATCCACACCACCAACGAACTGGGAATCTCCAAGCTCACCCACGTGGTGCACAGCGACGAGAACCTCAACGACATCCTGCGTTCCCTGCTCACCTCGTTGCCACCGCGGGAACAGCGTGAACCGCAGCCCCTGTGGACCCCGCAGGAGTTGGCCGCCGAAGGGCTGGAGGAGCAGTGGTCACGTGTACCCGCCCGAGGGCCCGCGATCAGCATCCCGCTGATCGCGCACGGCCGGGAGCTGGGTCGGATGACCATCGGCAAGAACGAGAGCGACGACTTCACCCGTGAGGAGGCGGACGTCGCCGACGACCTGAGCCGTCGGGTCGCCTCGGCGATGGAGAACGCCCGCCTGCACGAGCGGCACACATCGATGAGCACCGCCCTGCAGCGCAGCCTGCTGCCGCCCAAGGACAAGGAGCCGGTGATCCCGGGGGTCGACCACGCGGTGTACTACCGGCCCTCGGACGAACGCAGCGAGGTGGGCGGCGACTTCTACGACGTGTTCTCCGCCAGCGGCCGGTGGTGCTTCGCGATCGGCGACGTGTGCGGCACCGGCCCGGAGGCCGCCGCCGTCACGGGTCTGGCCCGGCACACGCTGCGCGCCCTGGCCCGGGAGGGATTCACCCCGGCGCACATCATGCAGCGGTTGAACATGGCGATCCTGGACGAGAACACCTCGACCCGGTTCCTCACCATGCTCTACGGGGAGATGACCCCGGCCACCGACGGAACCGGCGGCATGCGCGTGCGCATGGTCTCGGCCGGGCACCCGCTTCCGATGCGACTGAACCAGAAGGGGCGGGTGGAGACGTTCGGCAGCTCCCAGCCGTTGCTGGGCGCGTTCGAGGACGTCGGCTTCACCACCGAGAGCGTGGACATCCACCCGGGCGAGGTGGTGCTGGCGGTGACCGACGGCGTCACCGAGCGACGCAGTGGCAACGACATGCTCGGCGACGAGGGGTTGGAGGAGATCTTCTCGCACGCCGCCGGGCTGACCGCCCAAGCGGTGATCAGCCGGATCGAGCGCGAACTGGAGGAGTACGCCCCGGGCGGCAACGCCGACGACACCGCCATGTTGGTGCTGCGGTTCCTGTGACCGGTGGGGCTCAGAGCCAGCCCATGTCCTGGGCGGTTCGGATGGCCGCCATGCGGTTCTCGGCGCCGGTCTTGCCGATGGCGTTCGACAGGTAGTTGCGAACGGTGCCCTCGGTGAGGTGGAGCTTCTTGGCGATCGCCGCGACGGTGGCCCCGTCGGCGGCGGCTCGCAGCACCTCGCCCTCCCGGTCGGTCAGGGGGCTCTCCCCGCCGACCATCGCGGCGGCGGCCAGGTCGGTGTCGATGTAACGTCCGCCCTCGTGGACCTTGCGGATGGCGCCGGCGAGCTGCTCGACCGGTGCGTCCTTGGCCAGGAACCCGCGGGCCCCCGCGGACAGGGCTCGGCGCAGGTAGCCGGGGCGCCCGAAGCTGGTGAGGATGACGACCCCGCAGCCGGGGGCGCGTTCCTTGAGCTCCGCGGCGGTCTCCAGGCCGGTGGCGCCGGGCATCTCGATGTCCAGTACGGCGATGTTCGCGTCGTGTTCGAGGACCAGGTCGGTCACCTGGTCGCCCCGGCCGACCTCGGCGACGACCTCGATGTCGTCCTCCAGGCCGAGCAGCGCGGCGATGGCCCCACGGACCAGGTGTTCATCGTCGGCGAGAACCAGATTGATCACGGGGGACCTTCCCAGTCGCCCGCGTCGTCAGGGATCGCGAGCACGGTATCGTTCCGGACATTGTGGATCATTCGGCACGGAGGCGGCCGAGTACGAGGACGCTCGGTCACGGCTCGGGAGAACTCGAAACCGCGCTGTAGCGGGCTCTCACCCTCTTTTAACCCACGCACCACATGATGAAGCTTGTCAGTACATCGTCCCATCTGACGGAGGATGAGTTGCAGCCCCACGAAACCAACGACGGCCACGAGCCCGGCGCGGGTACCGAGCACGCCGCCGGCGCCGAGGACCACCCCGTCCAGGACTCCTTCGCCTCCGAAGACCGGGACCAGAGCGCCACCGCGGGCGGCCCCGCCCCGGTGAACGAGACCGCGCCGGAGACCTCCGAGGCGCTGGAGGCCGCTGCGGCCTCCGAGACCCCCTCCGCTCACGAAACCCCGGCGGCCCCCGAAGTCCCCGCGACCTCCGAGGCTTCCGAGGCTTCCGAGGCCGAGCCTTCGAGCGCACCTCGCTTCTCCCCGCCCGAGGAGTCGGGACCCCGGTGGGCGACCGATCCCCAGGGCACCGGCCATGGTTCCTACGCCTTCCACGGGCAGGGACCGCACACCGGACCGCACCAGGAGGGACCACCCCCCGGACCCGGCATGCCTCCGCCTCAGCCGCACCAGCAACAGCCGTACCCACAGCAGCCGCCACAGGGCCACTACGGCGCCGGACCGCACACCGGGGGCTTCGCCGCACCGGGGCAGCCCGGCCCGGCCGGCCCGCCGCACCAGACCGCCGCCTTCGGGGCCGGTGGTCACCCTGGTGGGCCCCGGCACCCGGGACCGTTCGGGCAACCGCACTTCGGCCCGCCCCCGGAGTCCGAGCGCAAGAAGCGCGGCACCGGCAAGATCGTGGGAATCGCCGCGGTGACCGCCCTGGTCACCAGCCTGGTCATCGGACCGACGGCCGCGCTGGGCACCGCCTACCTATTGCCCGAGGCGGACCCCATCAGCGCGCTCGACGGTGAGCAGGGAAGCACCGCCACCGAGGGCGCCGTCGGCGAGGTCGCCGAACAGGTCCTGCCGAGCGTGGTCTCCATCCAGACCGGTTCGGGCGGCGGCAGTGGCGTGATCCTGTCGTCGGACGGACAGATCCTCACCAACGCGCACGTGGTGGCGGAGGCCCAGAACGGGCCCCTACAGGTCCGGTTCAACGACGGCAGCGCCACGGAGGCCGAAGTCCTCGGTGTGGACCCGGTGTCCGACATCGCGGTGATCCAGGCCGAGGGTCGAGACGACCTCACTCCGGCCACCCTGGGCGACTCCGACCAGGTCGGCGTGGGCGGCGACGTGGTCGCCATCGGTTCCCCGCTGGGCCTGTCCGGCACGGTCACGACCGGTGTGGTCAGCGCGCTCAACCGGCCGGTGAACACCGGAGCCACCGAGAGCGGTGGCGGCCAGACCTCCACGGTGATCAACGCGATCCAGACGGACGCGGCGATCAACCCCGGTAACTCCGGCGGCCCGTTGGTGAACATGGCCGGCGAGGTGGTCGGGGTCAACACGGCCATCGCCGGGCTCTCCCAGGAGAGCGGTTCGGTGGGTCTGGGCTTCGCCATCCCGATCAACCAGGTCCGGCCGATCGCCGAACAACTGGTGGAGGAGGGCAGCGCCAGCTACCCGGCCATCCAGGCGACCATCGCCCCGAGCCGGAGTGGTGGCGCGGAGATCATGGAGGTCACCGACGGCGGGGCCGCCGCCGACGCCGGTCTGTCCACCGGCGACGTGGTGGTGTCGCTGGACGATGAGGCCGTCGACTCCCCCGACCAGCTCATCGCGCAGATCCGGGCCCGGGCTCCCGGAGACGAGGTGACCCTGGGCGTGGTGCCCAAGGGCGAGGACACCCCGGAGGACGTGACGGTCACCCTGGGCGAGCAGAGCGCCGCGTCCGCGACCGAGGAGGTCGAGGAGGAAGAGGACTAGGGAAGGACTTGGTTCCGCCAGAGGCCGACGGGGGCGTCGCTCCGGCGGGACCATGGGTCGACGGGAAACCGACCCTGAAGCGAAGGGGCGGTCCGGCTGTCGCCGGGCCGCCCCTTCGTGGTGGTCGAGGTACCGCCGGCCGCGCCATCGGGTACGGGCCATGACCTGAACACACGCCTGGGAACTGAGAGACAGAAGTGAACACGGAGAGTATCGTTCCGTGGACCGTGTGCCACTTTCGGGATCGCCCCCGTGTTCACCGCAAGGTCGGCGACGGGCCATACGGATGGCCCACACTCGTGATCACCACGGCAGGCCGCGCGCAGCCCCAGGAGAATCCGGTATGTCCACGTCCTTCGCACCCCACCCGCCCGCGGCGACGCGTCCGGCCCCTTCCGGAGGTGGACGCCGCCGGACCAGGGTCCTCATCGGTACCGATACCTACCCCCCGGACGTCAACGGCGCCGCCTACTTCACCGCCCGGCTCGCCCGGGGGCTGACCGAACACGGTGTCGAGGTGCACCTGCTATGCCCCTCGCCCACCGGGCGGCCGCACGTGGTGGAGCGGCACGGGGTGGTGGAGCATCGGCTGCGGTCCATGCCCTCCTTGGCGCACGAGAGCGTCCGGCTGGCCCTGCCCGCGGGTGTACGCGGCCACCTGAACCGGCTCCTGGACCGGTTGCGGCCGGACGCCGTGCACATCCAGAACCACTTCCTCGTCGGCCGGATGCTGGCCGGCGCCGCACACGACCACGGCGTGCCGGTGGTGGCCACCAACCACTTCATGCCCGAGAACCTCTTCGACCACCTGCGAATGCCGTGGTCCCTACGCCCGTACGCCGCACGCCTGGCCTGGTGGGACCTGAACCGGATCCTGGGCCGGGTCGAGCACGTGACCACACCGACGCCGACCGCGGCCCGGCTGCTACGCGAACAGGGGTTCATCCATCCGGTGGAGGCGGTCTCCTGCGGGATCGACCTGGACCGCTTCCGACCGCCACCGGAGGGTTCCGTCGTCGCCGAACGTCTGCGGCTGCGCGCCCGATTCGGGCTGCCCGACCGTCCGACGATGCTGTTCGTGGGTCGTCTGGACGAGGAGAAGCGCGTCGACGAACTGGTGCGCGCGGTGGCCCGCACCTCCGACGTCCAGCTGGTGCTGGCCGGTCAGGGCGCGCACCGCGAGAGGGCGGAGGAACTGGCCCGGGCCGAAGGGGTCGCCGGCCGGGTCCGGTTCCTCGGCTTCGTCGCGCACGAGGACCTCCCGAACGTCTACCGGTGCGCGGACGTGTTCACCATCGCGGGCATCGCCGAGTTGCAGAGCATCGCCACGTTGGAGGCCATGGCCAGTGGGCTGCCCGTGGTGGCGGCCGACGCGATGGCCCTGCCCCACCTCGTGGAGGAGGGCCGCAACGGCTACTTGTACGAGCCGGGCGATCCCGACGCGCTCGCCGACAGGGTGGAAACGGTGCTGGCCACCGAGCGGGAACGGCCGCGCATGGGCGCGCACAGCCGGCTCATGGCGTCACGGCACCGGTTGGAGGATTCGCTGGACCGCTTCGCGCACATCTACGTGGACGCGTCGGTCGGGGCACTCGCCTCGTTCTCCGGCGGCCGGTAGGGCGGCAGGGCGAACCCGATGACGGTGCCGCCGCCCTCCCGGTTTCGGGCGAACACCTCTCCCCCGTGGTCACGGGCGATCTCGTGCACCATGGACAGACCCAGCCCGGAGCCGGGCAGGCCACGGGCGACGGTGGCCCGGTAGAAGCGTTCGAAGAGGTGGCGGATCTCGTCGGGGTCCACGCCCGGGCCCCGGTCCAGGACCTCCACCACGCCCTCGCGGACGCGGATCTCGATGGGCCCGTCGCCGTCGGGGTCGAACTTGGCCGAGTTCTCCACGGGGTTGGACATCGCCCGTTCCAGGGCGCCGGGACGGCCCCAAACGAGACTGTCGTCGGCATCGACGAGGATCTCGCGGCCGGTCCGGCGTCGGGTCCGGGTGGCGACGCGCTCGGCGAGCCCTGCGAGCGCCACCGCGCTGCGGGTCTCGTCCTCGTGGTCGCCGGTGGCCAACCCGACCAGTTCGTTGACCAGGGCGGTGAGCTCCTTGGTCTCGCCTTGGAGGTCGTCGAAGAGCCGTTGACGCGCGTCCGGGCCGAGCCGTTCCACCCGGCCCAGGACCTGCACGTTGGTGCGCAGGCTGGTGAGCGGGGTGCGCAGTTCGTGCGCGGCGTCCTGCACCAGGCGGCGCTGTTCGTCCTTGGAACGGGCCAACCGGGCGAGCATGCCGTTGAAGGCGCTGGTGAGACGGCCGACCTCGTCGTGTCCGGGTTCCTCGGGGCCCACGCCCGGACCACCGGCGCCTCGGTCAGTGGCTCCCCCGTTGCCGCGACCGTTGCGCGTGGTGGTGACCGGGTCGAGTCGGCCGGTGGAACTGACGTACTCGGCGGCCTCGGTCAGGCGGACCAGCCGGCCGGTGACGCGGTGTCCCGCCAGCCAGCCGACCGAAGCCGCGCACAGGGCGACGAACAGGCCCACCCACAGGATCTGCGTGGCCAATCGGCCGATCATCTGTTCGATCGGGGACAGTTGTTGGAGGAGTTGGACGGCGCCGCGTCCCTCGCCCAACGAAACGGTGCCGACCCGATACGCCTGGTCCTGGACCTGGAGCTCCCGCTGACTGATCACCCCGGGTTCGTCGGCCCGAGCGAGCTCCAAGTCCTCGGAGGTGGGGTGGAAGGAGGAGATCTCGTGCTGGTTGGCGAGCAGTCGCGCCCAGCTTCCGTCGGGGCCCAGGATCTGCGCGTCCAGGCTGCCCGGGGCCAGGAAGGAGAGCCGGTTCTCCTGTACGTCCTCGCTCTCCTGCGCGGACACGATCAGTTGGCGGGACAGGTTCTGCAACGCGTCGTCGAACTCGCCCTCGGCGTCGGCGCGGATGAGCGAGGCGGCGGTGCCGTAGGCGAGCATGCCGATCAGGGCGATGGTGACGGCGGCGACCGCCGCGAACATCACCGCGAAGCGGGTTCCCAGTCGCCAGTCGTCCGGGTTGAGCAGGACGCTGCGCCGCCTCGCCTCTTGGACGCGTGACTCCGGAACGGACTCCCTGTGGGGAACGGACACCCTTGGATCACCCCTGGCGCAGCGTGTATCCGACACCTCGGACCGTCTGGATCAGCGGCGGTCCGCCATCCTCCAACTTGCGCCGCAGATAGCTGATGTAGACCGCCAGGTTCTTCGACTCCGGTCCGAAGTCGTAACCCCAGATGCGGTCGTAGATGGTGGCGTGGTCCAGGACGATGCCGGAGTTGCGCATGAGCAGTTCGAGCAGGTCGAACTCGGTCTTGGACAGTTCCACCTCGCGTTCGCCGCGCCACACGCGCCGGGCGCGGGCGTCCAGGCGCAGTTCACCCACCCGAAGGGGCGCCTCGTCGTCGGCCCCCTCCGGCACGGGAGCGGCGCGGCGCAGCAGGGCACGCAGCCGCGCCAGGAGTTCGTCGAGTTCGAAGGGTTTGGCGAGGTAGTCGTCGGCACCGGCGTCCAGGCCCGCCACCCGATCGGGCGTCTCGACCCGCGCGGTGAGCATGAGGATGGGCGTGCGATCGTGCTCGGCCCGAAGTACGCGGGCCACCCCGAGGCCGTCGACACCGGGCATCATGACGTCCAGGACCAGCAGGTCGACGGGTTCCGCGTGGACCGCGGCCAGGGCCTGGACTCCGTCGGCGACGGTGCGCACCGTGTACCCCTCCAGTTGGAGGGCGCGTTCCAGGGACTCCCTGATGGCACGGTCGTCGTCGGCGACCAGGACGGTGGCGGTGCTTTCCATGCCCCCATGCTCTCGCACCAGGGTGAGAGAGCGGTAAGAAGCGATCGGGAACGGGGTGTGGTGTCCTGGTCGAGTGCCCTGGTCAGGCGTTCGGGTCGAAGACGCGGGTGCGCTCCAGCCCGGCGGCGCGGCCCTTGCCGGCCACCACCAGCGCCATCTTCCGAGAGGCCTCGTCGAGCATCTCCTCGCCCAGCATGACGGCGCCGCGCCGGTCCACGGTGGTGGCGTGCTCGTAGGCGTCGAGGATGAGTTCGGCGTGGTCGTAGTCCTCCTGGGAGGGAGCGAACACCTCGTTGGCGGCCGTCACCTGGAGCGGGTGCAGCACCCACTTGCCGTCGAAACCGAGCGCGGAGGTGCGCCCGGCGGCGCGGCGGAACGCGTCCACGTCACGAATTTGCAGGTAGGGACCGTCGATGGCCTGGACCCCGTTGGCCCGAGCGGCCACCAGGATGCGCATGAGAACGTGGTGGTAGGCGTCGCCGGTGTCGTACCCGGGCGGCTGCTCACCGACCACGAGGCTCTTCATGTTGAGGGAGGCCATGAAGTCGGCGGGCCCGTAGACGAGGCTCTCCAACCGTGGGGAGGCGGCCGCGATCTCGTCCACGTTCACCAGGCCCTTGGCGTCCTCGATCTGCGCCTCGATACCGATCCGACCGATGGGCAGGCGCACGGCGCGTTCGATCTGGGTGAGCAGCGTGTCGAGCCAGTGGACGTCGCGGGCGGCGGTCACCTTGGGCAGGACCAGGGTGTCCAAATGCGCGCCGGCGTTCTCGACCACGGTGATGACGTCGCGGTAGGCCCATTCGGTGGAGATGTCGTTGACCCGCACGGAGCGGACCTTGCCGTCCCATCCACCTTCGGTGAGCGCCTCGACCACGGTGGCGCGCGCCGTCTCCTTCTCCAGGGGCGCGACCGCGTCCTCCAGGTCGAGGAAGAAGGCGTCGACGTCCAGCCCTCGCGCCTTCTCGACGAATCGGGGGTTGGACCCCGGTACCGCGAGCACCGACCGTCGCGACCTCGGTTCTGCCATGGCGTGTCCTCCCCGTTCCGTCCGTGCGCTGCGGCCCGTGGTGTGAGACGGGTCCCGTCCGGGCCCGCGGGCCTCATCATCGCACCGTGTGATGCGTAGAGTGTGGCCGGGCCCGGTGAGGGCGGGTCCGGGGATCACACGGGGGAATGCGACATGGCCGTGCAGCCGTACCCGACCAGTACCCATTGGGGTGCCTACCGGGTCGATGTGGAGAACGACCGAGTGGTGGGGGTGCACCCCGATCCTCGTGATCCCGCTCCGTCCCCGCTGATGGCCAACACACCGGACGCCCAGCACCACCGCACCCGGGTGGCCCGGCCGGCGGTGCGACGCCGTTGGTTGGAGAACGGCCCGGGCCCGGACGCGCGACGCGGCGACCCCGACGACGAGTACGTGGAGGTGGAGTGGTCCAGGGTTTTGGACCTGCTCGCCGGCGAACTGGACCGGGTACGCACCCGCCACGGCAACGCCGCGATCTTCGGCGGCTCCTACGGGTGGGGCAGCGCGGGGCGGATCCACCACGCGCAGAGCCAGCTGCACCGGTTCCTCAACACCATCGGCGGGTACACGCGGGCGCGCACCACCTACAGCCACGGGGCCGTGGAGGTGCTGTTCCCGAGGATCATCGGCGTTCCGGCCGCCAACCGGCTGCTGCATCGCGCACCGTCCTGGGAGCGGATCCGCGAGCACACCGAACTCCTGGTGAGCTTCGGTGGGCTGCGGGTGTCCAACACCTGGATCGCCTCCGGCGGGCGGGCGGCGCAGACGGCGGGTCCGGCGATGCGCGCGGCCTCGGACGCCGGTGTGGAGTTCGTGTCGGTGTCCCCCTTGCGCGACGACACCTCCGCCGACCTCAAGTGCACGTGGATGTCGCTGGAGCCCGGGACCGACACCGCCGTGCTGTTGGCGCTCATGCACGTGCTGTTCGACGAGGGGTTGGCCGACACCGCGTTCCTGGACCGGTACACCGTCGGCGCCGACCGGCTGCGCGCCTACGTGATGGGCGAGCGCGACGAGTACGGTGCGCCGGGCGGGGTGGAGCGTTCCCCCGAATGGGCGCAGCGGGTGAGCGGTGTGCCCGCCGAGGACGTTCGAGCGTTGGCGCACCGGATGGCGCAGAAGCGCACCCTGATCAACGTGGGCTGGTCGGTGCAGCGCGCCAGGTACGGCGAACAGCCGCTGTGGGCGGGGCTCGCGTTGGCGTGCTGCCTGGGACAGGTGGGGCTGCCCGGCGGCGGGTTCGCTTCGGGGTACGGCTCGATGGGCAACTACGGCGGTGGCGCGACCCCGGTGGGGCTGCCGCGGTTTCCACAGGGCACGAACGCGGTGGACTCGCTGATCCCGGTGGCCAAGGTCTCGGACATGCTGTTGCACCCGGGCGAGCCCTACGACTACGACGGAGAGCGCAAGCACTTCCCCGACATCCGGCTCGTGTACTGGGCGGGCGGCAACCCCTTCCACCACCACCAGGACCTGAACCGGCTGACCCGGGCGTTCGGTCGGCCGGAGACCGTGGTGGTGCACGAGACGCACTGGACGGCCACGGCCCGGCACGCCGACATCGTCATCCCGGCGACCACCGTGTTGGAGCGCGACGACATGGCGGCCAGCCAGGGCGACCTGGCATTGCGGGCGATGCCCCGGGTGGTCCCACCACACGGGCGGGCACGCGACGAGTACGACACCTACACCGACCTGGCCGAACGACTGGATGTGCGGGAGGAGTTCACCGAGGGGCGCACCTCCGGCGAGTGGATGCGCCTGGCCTACCAACGGTGGCGTTCCATGCTGGCCCGCCGCGACCTGGAGGTCCCCGACTTCGACGGGTTCTGGGAGCGGGGCCGGGTGGAGATGCCGGGCCGGGTCGAGGACGAGACGCTCATGGGCGACTTCCGGGAGGACCCCGAGGGCAGGCCGCTGCGGACGCCGAGTGGGCGCATCGAGCTGTACTCGGAGACCATCGCGTCGTTCGGCTACGAGGACTGCCCCGGTCACCCGGTGTGGCTGCCGGGGCCGGCCGTGACCGACACGGGTGAGGACGGGACGGAGTGGCCGCTGGTGCTGGTGGCCAACCAGCCGCGCGAGCGTTTCCACAGCCAGCAGGACATGGGACGGTACAGCGCCTCGCAGAAGGTCCACGGCAGGGCTCCGCTGCGGATGCGCCCCGAGGACGCCGAGGCCGCGGGGGTCGCCGAGGGCGACGTGGTGCGGGTGACGGGGCCGAGCGGTTCCTGTCTGGCCGGGGTGGTGGTCGACGACGCTCCGCGCCCCGGCGTGGTGCAGCTGTCCACCGGCGTTTGGTACGACCCGTCGGGTGCGGACGTGACCTGCGTGCACGGCAACCCCAACGCGCTGGCCCGGGACGAGGGGACCTCGTCGCTGGGACAGGGCTGCACGGGGCAGTTGATCAGGGTCCGGGTGGAGCCCTACGAGGGCGACCCGCCCCCGGTCCGGGTCTTCCAGCCTCCGGTGGGCGTCACCGACGTCGGCCCGCCGTCGTCATGATGTCCGTGGCCCAGCACGAGTCACTGATGGAAACGTTGAGTATCCTCTCCGATCCCGAAGCCCGAGCGGACCTGGCCGAGTCGATCGATTCCGAGGAGTTCACCACCGAGGAGGACATGGCCGCTCTGATGCGCCATCGTTTGGACAGGGGCTCCGCCGCGTGAGGGTCGCTTACAAAAGTCCCGCGCGGCGGGCACTGACGGAAGAGCTCCCGGAATCCGTCGCGTCCGCCGCCCATGAGTTCATCTCCGGCCCTTTGAAGGACAACCCTTGGCGTGTGGGGAAGCCCTTCGAAGACCCCTTTACCGGTCTGCACGCCGCCAGGCGGGGAACCTACCGGGTCATCTATCGGATCCGACCGGACAAGGACCTGATCGAGATCCACTCGATCCGCCACCGCAGAGACGCCTACCGAGCCTAAGTTCGGGTCGTGGGCGGTCAGCGGGTGAGGAGGCGGTCGGCGCGGCGGGGCAGCACCAGACCGACCAGGGCCGGTAGCGCGTAACCCACCTGTCCGGGGGCCAGCATCCCGAGGATCACACCGGTGTTGGCGGTGGGGGCGCGCAGGAACTCGCGCATCCGGGGATGCGCGTAGGGCACCGCGTTCCCCATGGACAGCAGACTGAGCACGGCCACACCGACCAGGGCGGTCCACACCATCCCGCCGGTGCCGGCGCGGGCCAGCCAGTTCTGCAGGTGGTCCAAGGCCGCCACCGCGTACGCGGGTTCGGCCTGGCCCGGCGCGCTCCAGGCACCCCACTGCATCGCACCGGCCAGGACCGCCAGGGCGGCGGCCGCCACGGCGACGGCTCCGGTGGCGGTACCCGCCAGCCCCAGACGGTAGGACAGCTCACGGGCCTGGCCGGCCAGTTCCTCCTGGGAGGGGTGACGGCGCCACGGCCGCCCCTGGGACCGGGCCTCCCCCATGGCGTTGGCCCGGCGTCGGCGCAGGAAGCGCAGGGTGTCGCAGAGCGCGCCCGGACCACGCCGGGCGGCCCGGGTGGCGGCGGCGAACTCGTGCACGATGGCGGTCACGGTGGTGGCCAGGGTGATCGGCAGATCCGCTCCGACCAGGGCCGTGCGCCGGAACGTCGGGGCGATGTCGGCGGGCACCCGCACCCGCGTGGAGATCGAACGTCCATGCGCCCACCGGCGCAGCCGGGCCAGCGGAGCCCGACCCGGCAGCGGGGGCGTGGTCTCGGCGGCGGAGGCGATCAGCCGGTGGTCCATGCCCACCGCGAACACCAGGACCAGCAACAACAGCCACGGAGTGAGCGCGCCGCCGCCCAGCACGCGGTGCAGGAAGGTCGAGACCGGGTCCAGGGTGGCGGCGGCCAGCAGCGCGTTGAAGTGCAGGTGCTCCAGATACACGAGCCCGGCGGCCAGGAGCGGCAGCAGCCACGTCCAGTTCCCGTAACGTCGACGCCCCACGATGGCCAGGCCCAGGGCACCGGCGATCAGCCCGGTGACGACGGCGTGCCCGGAGAAGATCGCCAGCACCTCGCCCTCGGGTCCGGAGATGGTGCTGCCCCCGGGCAGGAACAGGCCCGTGGAGCCCGTGTTCGGCACGGAGAACTCGGTGAACAGCCGCTCGGCCAGCTGGAACCCGGCCCCCGAGGCGGCGCCCAACAGCAGGAAGTCGACGGAGGCCAGGCGACGAGTGCGTCGACGGGCCAGGAAGGCGACGACCAACAGCGGCGACAGCTTCGCCACTTCCTCGACGGTGACCGCCACGTAGGTGTAGCCGAGGGCGTCGTACGGTTCCAGACCGACCAGCCCCACGATCGCCCCCTCCAGCAGGGCCACCGGCCACAGCAGGAGCGCCCCGAGGGCCACCATGCGCGCCAGGGTCGCGAAGGACACGGTGCGCGAACGCGCCAGGAACGCCAGTTGGAACAGCAGGACGAAGGTCAGGAGCAGGGCGGGCAGGGCCGGCCCGAGCTCCGGTGCGCTCAGCGGCGCCACCAACAGCAGCACGACCATGAGCCAGTTCCAGCCGCCGCGCGCCGCGCGCAGTGAGCGTACGGCCCGAGGGGATCGCACGCGGGCGCGCTCGGCCCGCCGCGACAGACGTTCGTGCGGGTCGGGACCGGGCCCGCGATTCCGTGCGTGCCGGGCGCCGGGTTCGATGCAGTGGTACCGCTGGGCGGCGTTCAAGAGCTCGGGGCGCTTGGTGCGCTGCGCCTTGGCCGCGAACTCCTCCCGCACACCGGGGATGTCGGAGCCCACGATCTCGCGGACGAAGTCGGCCGGTCCGGAGGCGATGGTGAGTTCGTTGGCGGCGACCAGGACGGCGGCGGAGAAGTCCTCCACGCAGACGAGGAAGTCGGTGGGTTCGTTCCCCCAACCCCGGATGAGGTCGACGAGGGTCTCGGTGTGCGGCGGCACCTCGGTGACCGGTTCGTAGGAGAACTCGCCCCGGGTACGGCAGACCAGGAGCCGTTCCACGCCCAGGGCCCGGCCCGCGTCGACGATCCCACGGATGAGGTTGCGGTCCCGGGGCACCGAGAAGGGCGTGGTGACCTTGCCTCCGGCCCGGACCCACTGCGGGTCGAACTCGGTCGGTCCGGCACAGACGCGCAGCACGAGATCGCGCGCGAGCATGGCCTGTTCTTGCATGGGTGTCCTCGTACCGGGGGGTGGGGATCACGTGGGGCCGCCGGAGTCCGGCGGTGGTCCGGTACGGGGGCGGCCAGGCACGAGCATAACGGCGAAGGGTTCGGTCGGACCATGCGCGGTGGGTCCCTCGCGCGAAGGGCGTGGTCCGGCTCCGAAGGCGTCCGCGCACAGTTGCAGGAAGTGCCGCACCACCGGCAGGGACAGGGCCCAACCGGTCAGGGCCCACCCCAGGTGCAGATGTTCCATCGCCCGGGCCAACGCCGCGAGGCCGCTCCAGCGCGCGCCGTCGGCGGTTTCGTAGGTGAGCCGGTACAACACCTCCGGGTGGTCCGCGGCCGGGCGCATGCGCAGCGCCGTGGGTCGACGGGCCGCCACCCAATTGCCCACCCCGCGGCACATTCCGCAGTCCATCGCCACGTACAGGGTGCCCTTGGTCCGCCCCGACCAGGGGCGCCATCGGGGCAGCCAGGGGCGCACACCGGCCCGGTAACCGGCCCAGGCGGAGCCGAGGTCCGCGCGGAGCCGGCCGCCCTCGTGCCAGGAGGCGAACCCTGCCCCGTAGGCGAAGCAGATCACCGCTCCGATCATCAGCGCGGGATGCAGCAGGCCGAGCACCAGGTACACCAGCGCCATGGAGAGCTGCATCGGGTTGCGCACGTAGGCGTAGGGGCCGCTGGTGACCAGGCGTTCGGGTGGGTCGTAGGGCAACGGGGTGCCACGTCCCACGGCGGCGAACTCCCGGGCGGCGGCCAGCCCGGGCAGGCAGGCCAGGGCCAGCAGTTGGACCAGGACGGACGCGGTCTCGGGCGTGGGCGGCTCGATCCGGACCAGAGCGGCCGACACGCAGACCGGCAGGACCACCATCAGCCCGAACGCGAGCAGCGACTGGGCCCACATCCGCGCGGTGAGCAGTTGCTTGTGCCGGGTCCAGTAGGCCAGCAGCGAAGCGGGGATCAGGCATAGCGCCGCGCCCAGGATCTCACCGAGCAACCACCACGACCCCAGCACCACCACGGGTTCCGCGAGCGGCATGAGGATCATGTCCAGCCAGACCAGCAGCCCGGTGATCAGGGGGACGGGGAGCAGGCGCAGCAGCAGCGCGGGCAGGGCGCCCCACAACAGGACCCACGCCAGCGTCAGGTCCACCGGCAGTCCCTGCCACACGGCGCCTTCAGCGTGGAAGGACCACCAGCCGGCACGCACCGCGTACAGGTTCAGCGGGATGAGGGTGAGCAGGGCCCAGGCGGAGGCCACGATTATCGACGCCGTCTCGCGGTGGGTCGGGGCACGCCACAGGCACAGCGCGATCAGCGCCGCGAGCGGTAGGAACAGGCCCAGGCCGCGCACGAGCAGGGCGGGGAGTTCGGGGGTCACCGGGCGGCCTCCGCGAAGGTGTCGGCGAGGTAGGCGGCGGCCAGGTCGGTGGCGTAGGCCTGGATCGGGCCGAAGTACCAGGAGGGGTCGTAGGTGCGGGAGTAGTCGAACTCCCAGGTCAGCCTGGTGTCGTCACCCTCCCGTTCCCAGATTGCGGTGGCGGTGCGCAGGTCCAGCCAACGGGCGAGGGTGGTGTCCTCGGTGACGTCGAAGACCACCCGACCGCCGTCGTCGTCGATCCGGCTCTCGGTGACCTCCAACTCCATGGTGCGCGGGGTGGGTTCGTCGTCCAGGGCCAGGGTGGTGCGCGGGGTGAAGTGGACCAGGCGGCCCTCGCCCACCTCCAGGCCCTCCCCCACCGCCTCGACCGGTTCGGGGAAGGGGACCGCGCTCAGGAAGAACGCCTCGGGGGCCCCATAGGCGGGCGGGGCGGCGAGTGCGGCGGCGACCTGTTCGGGGGTCGCGTCGATCAGGGCCGAACCCGTGCCGGTGTCGTCCCTGGGCAGCAGGGACAGCCCGGCGACCCCCTCCAGGGTGAGGGCGAACAGGACCGGGACGGCGACGAAGGCGTGCGGGCCGTACCGATCCCGGCCGGACACGGCGACGCCCAGCCAGGTGATCAGGGCGACCAGCCCGTAGATCAGCGGGGCCGCGATGACCAGGCAGACCAGACCTTCCCCGAGCAGTGGGCCGGAGAGCAGCAGCATGACGGTGGTGATGGCCATGGCCACCCCGACGGCGCTCTGTGGGCGGGCCGAGAGCACCACGATCAGGGCGAGGACGACGGGGAGCCCGACGTAGAACAGGGCGGTCTGGTCCAGGCCACCGAGGCTCGTCACCCGTAGGAGTACCAGGAGGGGGAAGACGCCCAGCGCAAAGATCCCCGCGAGGATCCAGCGGGCGGTGGAGGGGCTGCGTGCGGGCACGTGCTCCTCCCCCTCGAACCACGCGCTGGGCGGGGTTCCGGGGACGGCGCGATGGCCGGCGGCGTAGCGTGCGGCGGTCTCCTCGTCGGAGGGGTGGTCGTCGGGCTCGTGCGGTTCCGGCATGGGGGCTCCTCTCGGCTGTCCAACTGATTGAATCACTCGATTTAATCACTTGATTAAACCGTATGATGAAGCTCGTCGAAAGGGAGGGTCATGGCCAAAGGTGGCGGCGGAGTCCGCAGAAGCAGCGAGGAGACCAAGGAACGCCTGCTCACGGCGGCGGGAGAGGTCCTGCGCGAAGAGGGGTACTCCGGGGCCTCGGCCCGGGCCATCGCCACGCGGGCCGAGGTCAACTCGGCGCTGGTCTTCTACCACTTCGGCGGGGTCGACCAGCTGCTCTTGGCCGCGTTGGATCGCTCCAGCACCGAGCGCATGACCATGTACGAAGAGCTCGCGTCGAACGCCCGCACGCTCGAAGAACTGGTGGAGGTCGCCACCAGGATCTATCGGACCGACCTGGAGCGTGGCTACATCACGGAGTTCACCCAGCTGGTAGCCGCCGCCGTCGGCAAACCCGAGCTGCGCGAGGAGATCCGACGGCGTTCGGAACCATGGATCGACTTCATCGCCGGGCAGTGGGAGCGTGTGGTGGGCGGTTCCCCCCTGGGACGGTTGCTGCCCGCGCGGGAGGTCGCCCACGCCGCGATCACCTACTACCTGGGGGTCAACCTGTTCTCCGTGCTCGACGAGGACCATTCCCGCAGCGAGGCGGTGTTCGACCTGGCCGGAACCCTGGCGCCCCGCGCCCGACTACTGACCCTGCGCCTGCCCAGGCGCGCCGAGAAGAAGGAGCACGAGTGAGCGTTCGCGTCGCCGAGGGGATCGAATTCCCCGACACCGCCGATGGTCACCGTTGGGTGGCCGCGGCCGCGATCATCGACGAGCGAGGCAACGTCTTCGCCCAGCGCAGGTCGGCCACCCGCAAGGTCTTCCCGCACTGTTGGGACGTCGTCGGCGGGCACGTGGAGGAGGGCGAGGGCATGCTCGACGCCCTGACCCGTGAGATCGCCGAGGAGACCGGATGGCGGTTGAGCGAGGTGATCGCCGAGCTGTGCGTCCTGGACTGGGACCCGGGTGACGGGCTCGTCCGACGCGAGATCGACTACCTGGTCCGAGTCGAGGGCGACCTGAACCGTCCCACCCTGGAGGTCGGAAAGCACACCGAGTTCATGTGGGTGGACGAGTCCAAGGTGCACCTGCTGCACGACGCCCGCGACCCCGGCGACTACTTCATCGCCGACATCGTCCAGAAGGGTCTGGCCGCCGCCCGCACCCTCACCTGACCGAAAATCAGACAGGAAGGGCGAAGAAGAGGCCCACCCAGATGAGCACCAGGTCGCCCAGGATGTCCCGCCCACGTTCGATCTCGCGGGGTTCCCCTTCCGGTGCCCGCCGGGCGGCGAACCGGGACAGCCGCTCTGCGTCCAGGTCGACCCCGGTGTGGATGACCGTCCCATCCCTCAGGCGCAGCCGCCGACCCTCGACCCTGTCCAGCGCTTCGACGGGGACGGAGGTCACGTGGATTCGGTGCACCACCTGGATCCACGTGCCCGCCAGGCGCACCCGGGACAGGGACAGGTGCAGCGCGTAGACGCCCAGGATCGCGACCGGCAGGACGGCGAGGCCCACGACGATCCGCCACGCTAGGGGAAACGACTCAGACGACATGGGATTCGGTAGCCACCACAGCGTCATGCCGAATACGACCGTCGCGATGACGATTCCCAGGAATGCCCGCCCCGGGTTCCACAGGGTTCCGCTCTCCGGCACCGGGTGGAACCGTGCCGGGTCACGGCGACCGTCCGGCCCGTTCCCGGACCGCAGCGCCCGCCCCTCCCCCGTCTGTCCACCGAGTCCGACCAACCCATAGAGCAGGGCGAGTATCCCCTCGTGGTGGAATTCGACAGCGGTCACTATCGACAAGGTGAACAGGCAGAAGAGTCCGCTGATCGTGCCCCACCAGCGCATCCGGGAGTGGGGCAGGAACGCCGCCCGCAGCAGCTCGCCCCGGGTCGGCGGTGGACCGTGGACGCGCACTCTGGCCGCGACGAAACGCCGGTGTTCGGAGCCCAGCGCCATCGCGATGACGACGGCCCAGAACAGGAACAGCACCACGGGGAGGGTCCAGGACACGGGGAGACCTGTCCGGTCGGGGCACTGCCGTGCCGGTGGGGGATCCTTCGGCCACCCACCTTAGGGATCCCGGGTCACGTCCAGGACAACAGCGGACGATCCCGGCAAGCCCGGCCCCGCGGTCACTTCTGTTCCAGGACCTCCCTCAGGGCGAGGGGGAGCGCGTCCAACAGGTCCGAGGTGCTGATCGGGGCGCCGTCCCGCGCCAACACGGCCGCGCGTCCGTGCAGGTAGGCGGCGCACAGGGCGGCCTCCTGCGGGTGCTGCCCCGACGCCAGGAACGCGCCGGCCATCCCCGAGAGCACGTCCCCCGAACCCGCCGTCGCGAGCAGCGGGGTCCCCGTCGGGTTGGCGACGACCGGTGCGCCCGGGTGGGCGATCAGCGTCGTCGAACCCTTCAACAGCACGGTCGCCCGATACCGCGACGCCGCGCGCGACACGTGTTCCAGCCGGCGCGCCTCGATGTCGGAACGTTCGGCGTCGGGCAACAGCCGCGCCAGCTCACCCGCGTGCGGGGTCAGCAGGGTGTGCGCCGAACGGTCTCGGACCAGTTCGGCGAGGTGTTCCTCGGCGCCGACCAACGTTAGGGCGTCCGCGTCGAGCAGCACCGGCCGATCGCTCTCCAGCAACGCCTTCACCTCGTCCACCTCGGTGGGGTCGGTGCCTCGCCCGGAGCCGACCACGACGGCCGCGACGCGCCCCGGGCCCAGGTCGGCGTCGCTTCCCGGGTCCAGGCGCTCGCCGACCGTCTCCGGCCAGCGGGAGATCACCTGGGAGAGCACCTGTTCCCCGCCGCCGTACCGGACCATCCCCACGCCTGTGCGCAGTGCCCCGCCCACGCACAGGACGGCGGCGCCCGGAAAGCGGTCGGAGCCGGCGCGCACCGCGAGCACGCCCCGGCGGTACTTGTCGGACTCCGCCCCCGGCGTGGGCAACAGCCGCGCGATGTCCACAGCCTGTGGACGGAGGAGGTCGGAGCCGGGCAGTTCCGGTCCGAGTCCGATGTCGACGAGGTGGACGCTCCCGGCCCGTTCGGCGCCGGGGTCGACGAACAGCCCCGGCTTGTACGTGCCGAAGGTGATCGTGGCGTCGGCGGCGATCGCGGGCCCGGCGACCTCACCAGTGTCGGCGTCCACACCGCTGGGCAGGTCCACCGCGAGCACCGGGGCCGGCGAGTTCACGGCCAGGGCGGCCAACGCGCCGTGGGGTTCGCGCAGACCCCCGCGCCCGCCGATGCCGACGAGCCCGTCGACGATCAGGTCGGTGTCGAAGAGCGCGGTCTGCACGTCGTCGGAGAGGGTCCCCTCCTTCGCCACGGTCAGGACGCGACCGCCCGCGCGCCGCAGCGCGGTCGCACCGCCCGGGTGGAGTCGGGACCCGGCGGCCACCGCGCGCACGTGGGAACCCCGGGCGGCCAGGTCCGCCCCCGCGTACAGGGCGTCGCCGCCGTTGTCGCCGCCGCCCACCAGGAGGGTGACGCGGGAGCCGTACACCCGGGGCAGCGCCCGGGAGCAGTGCACGGCCAGCCCGGTGGCGGCGCGACGCATGAGGACGCCTTCGGGCAGACGGTCCATGAGCGTCTGTTCGGCCTCGCGGACGGCGTCGACGTTGTGGGCTGAAAGCACCGGGCACCTCCGAGGGACGGGTCGGATCTCTCATCGTGACGCACCGGAGCCGGATAACACCCGTCCCACCACACCCACTAGCGATCGACTTTTGGCACATATCGCCCGTTGTTACGGGTTCACCACGTAGAGAAGCCGTTAATGGGGACAATGGAGGTATGCCTCGACCGAGCAAATACGTGTCCAGGTCCGATCTGGGCTGGGGTTCGTCCCCGGCCGACCAGGCCAACCCCCGTTCCGGCCTGGTCATCCACTACGACTCAGCCGACCAGAACCTGGCGGGCAAGGACCACTCCGCCTGCCTGTCCTACTGGCGCAGCACCCGCGACTTCCACACCGGCCCCTCCCGCGGCTGGGCCGACATCGGGTACTGCGTCGACGCCGAGACCGAGATCCTCACCGAGAACGGGTGGCGGACCTTCCGCGAGATCGCCATGGGCGACCTCGTCCTCACCCTCGACCACACGAGTGGCACCTCCCGTTGGCAGCCGCTGACCGCGGTCAACGTCTTCCCCGCCATGCCTCGCGAGCTGCTCCGGATGGAGGGGTTCGGCCACTCCTCCCTCACCACCGGCCGACACCGCTGGCCGGTCGAACGCCCCTCCGCCGCCGGCGAACCCGAGCGGGCGTGGGCGACCAGCGCGACCCTGCGTGCGGGGGACCTGATCACGCTGTCCGCGCCCTGCCAGGCGCCACCCACCGAAGCCAAGTGGCCCGATGCCCTGGTGGAACGGCTCGCGCGCGCCTGCGTAGCCGGAGAACCGCGCACGGGTGACGGCCACGACGACCCCCTCCCCGAGGAGATCACCGAACACGCCCCGGACGGGGTGCCCTCGCACGGGTTCCTGTCCGCCCTGACCGGCCCGCAACTCGACCTGTTCCTGCGGTCCGCCTCCGGTAGCGGCGGTGAGGGGACGGGCATGCTGCTCGCTCCCTCACCTGCGGTGGCCGAATCCTTGTTGTTCGCCGCCGTCCTCGCCGGGAGGGCGGCCGTCCGGCACGAAGGAGGGGACGCGAACCGGGTGGACCTGCTCGACCGGGACCGCTTCGCCCCCGAGGACGTCACCGTCACCCGGGAGGACCACGACGGTCCCGTCTGGTGTCCCACCACCCCCGACGGGACGTGGCTGGCCCGTCGAAAGGGAACGGTGTACTTCACCGGGAACTCCTTCATGGCCTGCCCGCACGGGTACGTGATCGAGGGGCGAGGGCTGTACCGCGCCCAGGCCGCCCAGCCCGGCGGCAACACCAGCCACTACTCGTGCACGCTCGCCACCGGCCCCAAGGACCCCATCACCCCCGAGCAGATCAACGCCGTCCGGGCCCTTCGGCAGTGGCTCATGGAGCCCGACACCTCCATCGCGGGCAGTGTCTCGGGGCACCGCGACTTCATCTCCACGTCCTGCCCCGGAGACAAGGCCTACAAGCTCGTACAGGACGGCACCTTCGCCAAGGACCCCGACGACACAGAGGGAGACGACGACATGCCCCGACACCGCAGGTTCGAGAAGGACGACGCCCAGTCCATGGAGCCCGGCGACTGGGTGAGTCTGGCGTTCGACCGGCGGCACGACGGCGAGACCGGCGAGTTCTACTCGCTCGTGGGGGTCGAGGAGACCGACGGCGCCCACTACGACATCTCCGTCGGGGTGGTCCTGGAGGGCGTCACCCCCGGCGCCGAGGTGCAGATCCGCGCCACCGAGTACGAGTCCGACGGTGACGGCGGCTGGAAGATCGCCCGCAACCGCCCCCAGCACAGCCCCATGCACAAGAGTGGCCAAGGCCACTTCACCTACTCGTGGAAGGGCAACCTGGCGGAGGGTCGACGGGTCCGCGTCCGGCTGGCGCAGTTCGGTGACAGTACGGCGCAGGTGGTCTCGGCGACCACCGACGTCTTCTACTGGCCCCGCTGACCCGGCACCGACTTCTTCGACCATGGCGTCGCCCCCGGCCCTCCCCCGGGGGCGACGCCATGCCGGTTCCACCGACGGCCCCGCCCTGTACCGGGCGGTACTCCGGACGTACTACCGTGTGTCGTAGTCGTGTGGTCCGCTGACATGGGTGGACGTTCCGGAAGTACCCGAGCGGAGGCGACGTGGTCGACTGGCTGACCATGTTGATTCAGATGGTGTCGTTGGCGATGGCCGTGTGGTGCCTCGTCTCGACCTTCCGAGACCAGCCGATGCTGGTCCCCCACCTGGTCGGCATGGGTGTTCTGTGGCTTCTGGTCCTGGGCCAGGTCGGCGCGATGGTCTTCGCCATGATCGGCGGTGACCGCCCCGACGATCTGGCGATGGTGATCTCCTACCTGGCGACCGTCGCCCTCCTGCCCCCGGCCAGCGCGGTGTGGGGGTTCATGGAGCGCAGCAAGTGGGGACCGGCGGTGATCGCCTTCACCTGCCTCATCCTCCCCGTCCTGCTGGTGCGCATCGAACAGCTGTGGAGTCCCGTTGTCTGACACCGAGACCACGCCCCCGGCCCCCGACCGCACCCTGCGCACCGGACCGGGTCGGCTTCTCGTGGCCGTGTACGCCGTCTTCGCCCTGGCGGCCACCGCCCGTGGCACCTACCAACTGGTGACACGCTTCGAGGAGGCTCCGCTGGCGTACGCGCTGTCGGTGTTCGCCGGTGTGGTGTACCTCGTGGCCGCGATCGGCCTGGCCCGCGCCGGTCGCGTCTCCCGCAAGGTCGCCCTGGTGTCGGTGACCGTGGAGATGGTCGGGGTCCTGGTGGTGGGCGCCCTGTCCGAGTTCACCAGCGGGATCTTCCCCGAGGACACCGTCTGGTCGCACTTCGGCAGCGGCTACCTGTTCATTCCCCTGGTCCTGCCGATCCTGGGTCTGTGGTGGATCCTCAAGGTGCACCGCGCCGACCGCGCCCACCCCGTGGGGTGACGCGGGACACAGTGTCGCGGACCGCATAGTTCCGGACATCGCGGGCACAGACGTGTGCATGGAGGTACACACGCAGGCCCCCACCCGGCCTCTCTTCCCCTCATATCTGGGTGGCGGCGTCGTGTTCGCCGTGTCCCTCGGTCTGGTCGCGTTCGTGTGGAACGCGAACGCCCCCAACGTGATCGAGCACCGCATCTTCCTGGTGTTGTGGCTGTCGGGCGCCGCGATCCTGGCGACCCTGCTGTGGGCCGACGCGCGAACGCCCCGGGGCGCCTCCCGCAGCCTCGCCACCTTCGCCATCGGTCTCGTCGCGGCGACCGCCCTCAGCACCATGCCCTGGGCGAACCTGGACTCGGCCCTCTGGTACCAGGTGTGGCTGTCGGTCCCGCTCCTGACCGGACTGGGCCTGGTCGCCTTCCGACCCACCCCGTCGAACCCGCCCGGCGTCGAATCCCCGCACTAGGCTGTCGACCATGTCAGAGCCGAATCTTCCCGTGGCCGTCTCCTCCGAATGGCTCCGCGAACACCGTGACCAGGTCGTCCTCGTCGACTCCCGTTGGTACATGGACGGTCGTTCGGGAGCCCTCGCCCATCGGGCCGGGCACATCCCCGGTGCCGTGTTCGCCGACGTGGACACCGACCTCGCCGCCCCCGCGAGCGCGGAAGGGGGACGCCACCCACTGCCCTCCCCCGAGGACCTCGCCCGTTCCCTCGGCGCGCTCGGCGTCGGCGACACCACCACGGTGGTGGTCTACGACGACGCCGGGGGTTCGGTGGCCGCCCGGATGGTGTGGATGCTGCGCGCCCTCGGCACCCCCGCAGCCTTCCTCGACGGTGGCCTCCAGAGCTGGACCGGCCCATTGGAGGAGGGTGAGGTGACGGTCGAGCCCGCGCACCGGACCCCGATCCCGTGGCCCTCCGACCGGATCGTGAACACCGAGGAACTGCGCGACGAACTCTCCGACCCCGACCGGCTGCTGTTGGACGCCCGCGTGTACGGGCGCTTCACCGGCGCCGAACCGGCCCCCGTCGACGCGCGGGCGGGACACGTCCCCGGGGCGCGCAGCGCCCAATGGCCCGCCAACCTGGGCCCCGACGGGCTGTTGGCCGCGCCCGAAACGCTGCGCGAGCGCTTCGCCGCCCTGGGCGCGGACTCCGCGCGCACCGTCACCGCCTACTGCGGTTCGGGAGTGACCGCCTGCCACGACCTACTGGCGTTGGAACACGCCGGTTACGGTCATACCCGTCTGTACCCGGGTTCGTGGAGCCGTTGGGGCGGGGACGAGTCGCTCCCGTTGGAGACCGGTGATCCCCGGGCGTGACCCCCGCCCGTACGAAACCACCTCTGACCGGCTCCGATACCCTTGGGCCCGCGCCTACCCGCGCGGGCCTTGTCCTTTTCGCCCCTATTTGTTCTTGCCACCGCCTAGGGTGGACGGACGAGGAACGAAGGAACCGACGGCAAAGGGGCGTAAGTCAACCCTTCGACCACGCGAAAGATTCCCGAATCGCAGCGTTGTCGGAACCAGAACCCCTGTTCCGACGTCACAGCGAACAGAGGGTCCCCGCCCCCCGGAACCGATTGACGTGCTCCACCGCGAAACGAGGAACTCTGGTGATCGAACTCCTTCTCCTACTGATTCTCATCGTTGGAATCGTGATCGGAGTCCTGATCTACACGCAGCGCTCGCGCTCGCGGAAGCAGGACACCGCTCCCCCACCGCCGCCCCAGGACCCCTTCGCCGCTTCCTCGACCACCGACACCGCCGGTGACCCTCGGGCCATCAAGGCCGGCGACATGATCGACTGGGGCAACGAACGCACCTGGATCCGCGGCACCCTACGCCTGTCCGAGGGTGGCTACACCTGGTCCGAGCACTTCCTGGAGGTGGAGGGCGGCAAGCGCTGGCTCTCCGTCGAGGAGGACCCGGACGTGGAGTTGGCCCTGTGGACCGGTCGCCCCGACCTGACCATGGTGCCCCAGGGCAAGAACATCGAGCTCGAAGGTGTCACCTACAAGCTCGACGAGAAGGGCTCCGGCTCCTACCGCTCCGAGGGGACCACCGGTCTGAAGGCCGAGGGCGGTATGGACTACGCCGACTACGAGTCCACCGATGGCAAGCTGCTCGCCTTCGAGCGCTTCGACCACGGGAACTGGGAGGTCAGCACCGGCGAGAAGATCCACGCCGGTACGTTCACGATCTTCCCCGGGAGCTGATGCCCCCATGCGTGCGACCATCAGCGCCCCCTTCGTCGACACCAACGCAGACGACCTGGTCTGGACCCTGAACCACCCGCTGGTCGACCCTCTCGCCACCCGCACCGTCCAGGTGTCGGGGCTGTCGGTCGAACTCCGGGTGCTGGGCGCCTCGCACCAGGTCGTACTCGGTGCCGGACCGGGTGCGCCGGTGGAGACGGTCGCCTGCCTGCCGGGGGTTCCCGGCGGGCTTCCCGGCAACGCCGAGCACCCCCTGCCTGGGGTGGGCGACTACCGCTTCGACTCGATCGTCGAGTCATTGCCCCGCACCGAACTGACTCGCCGGGTGGAGGGGATCCACCAGGAGACCTCGAACTCGCCCGGTGGGCTCATCGTCGCCTTCCCCGGTGACCCCCTCGCGGTCACCGCACTGCACCTGACCTCCGGCAATGGGACCTCGTTGCGTTGGCGGACCTGGCACGCCTATCCGCAGAGCGGCGAACTGGTGACGACGATCACGACCTTGACCCCCTAGGGAGGCCCTCATGTCCACGATCAAGACTCCACGCCACAAGATCGCGGCGGTCGGTGGCGCGACCGCCCTGTTGCTGCTCCTGTCCGCCTGTGGCGGTAGCAACAGCGCCGACTGCCGGCCCAGCGACAGTTCCACCAGTGGTACGACCACGTCGTCGTCCGCCGACCGCACCCCGAGCCCCTCGCCCACCGACGACTGCAACGGCCGCAGCGGTGGTGGCGGCGGCGGTTTCTTCTTCTTCGGCGGCGGTGGCGGAGGTGGCAACAACTCCAACAGCGGGGGAAGTGGAAGCGACACTCGCGGTGGCGGATCGGGGTTCGGTAAGTAAGCCGAGTTCAGGCCAGTAGTCTGCCGTGTCGGGGGTACCCCACGGTCCCTCCGGACGCACGAGTTTCCCCCGACACGGACAAGGCCATGAACGAAATTCTCACCAGCTCGCTCTACGCCCTGGGTTACGGCGTGGTCGGCACGGTCATCATGCTGCTCGGCTACCTGATCACCGACCTGCTCACCCCGGGCAAACTGCACAAACTGATCTGGGAGGACCGGAACAGGAACGCCATCCTGCTGGTCTCCGCCAACACCCTGGGCGCCGCGATCGTGGTGGTCTCCGCGATCCTGTCCAGCTACTCCGAACTGGGTCTCGGCGCCGGTCTGCTCTCCGCCCTGATCTTCGGCCTCATCGGTCTGGTCGTGATGGCCCTGTCCTTCCTCCTGATCGATCTGATCATCCCGGGCCGGGTCAGCCACATGATCAGCGACCCCGAATGGCACCCGGCGACGTGGGTCAACGCGACCGCGCACGTCTCCATCGCCCTGGTCGTGGCCGCGGCGATCTCCTAGAAGTTCTTCTCCAGAAAGCAGCAGTAGTGTGACCGACACCCCGGCCGCCGAGGCCGCCGACTCCGATGCCTCCGAGCCCGCCAGAACGCGACTTCCGGTGACACCACGACTGGCCCGGTTCCTCGTGCTTTTGGCGGTGTTCATCTGTGCCGCCTGCGGCCTGGTGTACGAGTTGGCGCTCGTCGCGATCGGCAGTTACCTGTTGGGCGACACCATCACCCAGGCCTCCGTGGTGCTGTCGGTGATGGTGTTCGCCATGGGCGTGGGTTCACTGCTGTCCAAGCGCTACCAGGCCCGCCCCGCCTTGGCCTTCGCCGTCATCGAGGGGCTGTTGTCCCTGGTCGGTGGTCTATCGATCCTGCTGCTGTACGGATCGTTCGCCTGGCTGTCCGCCTCGGCCTACCAGCCGACCCTGGTGTTGTTGGCGTTCGTCATCGGAATGCTCATCGGTGTCGAGATCCCGTTGCTGATGACGCTGATCCAGCGCATCCGAAAGCAGGACGCCTCCGAGGCGGTCGCGGACCTGTTCGCCGCCGACTACGTGGGCGGTCTGATCGGTGGTCTGGCGTTCCCGTTCCTGCTGTTGCCACTGCTGGGCCTGCCCAAGGGCGCACTCATGGTGGGCGCGCTCAACGCGGTGATCGGCATGGCCGTGGTGCTGTGGCTGTTCCGATCCGAACTCACCCGCCTCGCCTACGTGGGGCTGACCGTCGGGCTCGTGGTCATCGTGACGGTCCTGGGGCTGGCCTTCTACTACGCGGAGCGATTCGAGGTGGACGCCCGGCAGGCCATGTACCGGGACCCGATCGTGCACGCCGATCGCAGCGAGTACCAGGAGATCGTGGTCACCCAGTCCCTGGACGGCGTGGACACACGTCTGTTCCTCAACGGGGACCTGCAGTTCTCCACCTTGGACGAGTACCGGTACCACGAGTCGCTCATCCACCCCGCGATGGCCGGCCCGCGCGAGGACGTCCTGGTCCTGGGCGGCGGCGACGGTCTGGCCCTGCGGGAGATCCTGCGCTATGACGACGTCGAGTCGGCGACACTGGTCGACCTGGACCCGGCCGTGGTCGAGCTGGCCAGGGAGGACCCGGTGATCCGAGACCTCAACGACGACTCACTGCGGGACTCCCGGGTCGACGTGGTCAACACCGACGCCTTCCAGTGGCTACGGGACAACGCCGAGGACTTCGACGTGGTCATCGCGGACCTGCCCGACGGCACGGACGTGGGCACCTCGAAGCTGTACACGGTGGAGTTCTATTCGCTGATCGGTCAGGCGATGACGGGCGACAGCAGGCTGGTCGTCCAGGCCGGGTCGCCGTTCTTCGCGCCCGACGCCTACTGGGGCGTCCGGCACTCACTGGTGGAGGCGGGGATCGACGTCACCCCGTACAACGTGGACGTGCCGACCTTCGGTAACTGGGGCTTCTACCTCGGGACGCTGAACGGGGCACCGGAGCTGCGCATGCCCGAGGACGCCCCCGAGCTGCGCTACCTGGACCAGCCCTTGTTGGAGGCGGCGCAGGTGTTCCCGATGGACCGCCGCGAAGACGACGTCCAGGAGTCCACGATGATGCACCCGCGGGTGATCGGCTACCACCAGGATCGACAGGCCTGGCGCGGGTACTGACCGCCGCCGTAGGGAACCCGGAAACGACGTCGAGGCCGGCGCCCGTGAAGTGCGGGCGCCGGCCTCGACGAGGTCACCGCGCGACCTGACGATCTTGGGCCGGTGGGCGGTCACGCGGTGGTCCGGTGGAAGGTGGGAAGGCCGCGGGGGGAGCGGGTCACCTCTCGGAGCTCCCCCGCGGTCCGTGAACCATCCTGGCCTCGGGGCGAGGACGTGCGGTGGACGCCACGCCGCCCCGCTCGTCCCGAATGGCAACCCTTGACGCAGACTTACCGAGCCTTGCCGGAAAAGCCGCGTTCAGGGTCGTGTGTGGTCCGGTGACCGGTTCTCGACGGGCCCCTTCGAGGTCGTCCACCCCATCCCTCTCACCCTTCGGCGTGCTCCAAGGCGGCGAGTGCGGTGACCGCCCCCAGTTCCCAGCAGGCCTCCCGGGCCTCGGCGTCGGGGCGCCCGGTCACCGTCACCGGGGGCCGGTGCCGTTCCCAGCCCATGCCCTTGGCGATGGACTCCACCGAACGCACCGCGCCGGAGGTGTCGTTGTCGCCGTGCACGTACAGGGAGAACGGCAAGCCCTGGCGATCGACCTGGACCGGGTAGTACACCGTGTCGAAGAAGTGCTTGAGCGCACCCGACATGTAACCGATGTTGGCGGGGGTGCCGAGGACCACCGCGTCGGCCGCCAACAGGTCGGTCGGCGTCGCCGCCAGTGCCGCCCTGACCTCGACCTCCACGCCTTCGACGTCGTCGTCGCGCGCCCCCTCCAGGACCGCGTCCAGGAGTTCGCGTGTGGCGGGTGAGACGGTGTGGTGAACGATGAGCAGTCGTGCCATGCGCCCACCTTCTCAGAACCGATCGGCGCGATAGGGCATCCCACCCCTCACCGAGACGACCACGATCGGGGCACCTCGCGGTCAGCGTTGACCTCGACCCTCGGCATGTCGGTATCGTCGGAGCGTGCCCAAAGCTCTTGGAACCGGCACAAGTCGGATGGCGTCTCAGCCAACGGCACAACTTCAGTCTTCAGAAAGCCAGGCCCCGCCATGAGTCAGCCTCCTCCCTACGGACCTCCGCCCCCCGGCGGGCAACCGCCTATGGGGCCGCCTCCCGGAGGGATGCCTCCCGGAGGTCCGCCCCCGCCGGGCGGTATGCCCCCCGGCGGTATGCCCCCTGGTGGGCCCTATGGCCAACCGCCGATGGGTCCCCCTCCCGGTGGCCACTACGGGCAACCGCGGCCGAAGAAGACCTCCCCCTGGCTGTGGATCAGCCTGGGTTGCGGTGGCCTCTTCGTGATCGGTGTGGTCTTGGTCGTCCTTTTGGTCTTCGTCTTCGGTGACGAGCCCGAGGACGAGGGCGGATCCACCACCACCGGCGGCGGTGGATCCGAGGGCACCGGCGAGGACGAGAACGGCGGTTCCGCGGGAGCGGACACCGACTCCGGTCTGGGCAACGAGCCGCGCTCCAACCCCGACATGCCGGGGATCGGCGAGACCGTGGAGCACGACGGTCTGCGCTTCACCATCACCCAGATCGACTCGGGTCTCCCCGAGGCCGGCAGCCACACCCCGGTCGGCGAGTACGTCGCGGTCTGGATCGAGATCGAACCGGCCGGTTCGGCCGCCGACGACTTCTGGCGCGACGAGCAGCACCTCTACACCTACGACGGTCAAGAGATCGAAGAGGACTACGAGGCGACCTGGGACTACACCGAGGACAGCATGCTCATCGAACTGGAGCCCGGTGAGAGCTACGAGACCGTGATCGTGTTCGACGTGGACGACCCCTCGCAGATCTCCCACATGGGTCTGAGCGCCGAGACCCTCGGTGGCAACGAGGTCGAGGTCGACGTCACCGGCTGACGTGTGACGCCGACGCCGACGCCGACGTCGTGCGGGCGGGGCCGCCGGATCTGATCCGGCGGCCCCGACGCATGTGCGGACACATGAAATTCCACCCGGATGAGCGCTCGGGCTTGTCCGATCCTCCGACCGAATAACGCCACAGGAAGGTTATATATCCTCATACGACACAAATGCGAATTCGGTTAACACACTCTTATCCGGTCACGCGGGATGTCGGATATTGACCGGTCATTCGTCTCTTATCTAGGGTGCGGTCTCTACAGCGCAGGTCGCATGCTCGACCAGGAGCGAGGGAACCATGCCGCACAACGTCCGGGCAGCACTCGTACAGACCGAGTGGACCGGAGACACCGCATCCATGCTGGACGCCCACGAGCGGTACGCGCGGGAGGCCGCCGCGCAGGGCGCCGGGATCATCGGGTTCCAGGAGGTGTTCAACGCACCCTACTTCTGCCAGGTCCAGGAAGCCGAACACCACCGTTGGGCCGAGCCCGTACCCGACGGCCCCACCGTCACACGATTCCAGGCGCTCGCCGCGGAACTGAACATGGTGATGGTGCTTCCGGTCTTCGAGATCGAGAAACCCGGTTTCTACTACAACACCGCCGCCGTCATCGACGCCGACGGCACTTATCTCGGAAAGTACCGCAAGCACCACATTCCGCAGGTCAAAGGATTCTGGGAGAAGTACTACTTCCGTCCTGGAAACCTCGGATGGCCGGTGTTCGACACCGCCGTCGGCCGCGTCGGCGTCTACATCTGCTACGACCGCCACTTCCCCGAGGGCTGGCGTGCCCTGGGCCTGGCCGGCGCACAACTGGTCTACAACCCGTCCGCGACCAGCCGCGGCCTGTCCGCCCACCTGTGGAAGCTCGAACAGCCCGCCGCCGCCGTGGCCAACGAATACTTCGTCGCCGCCATCAACCGGGTCGGCCGGGAGGAGTACGGCGACAACGACTTCTACGGCACCAGCTACTTCGTCGACCCGCGCGGACAGTTCGTGGGCGAGGTCGCCTCCGACACCAAGGCCGAGCTGGTCGTCCGCGACCTCGATCTCGACATGGTCGACGAGGTCCGTCAGCAGTGGGCGTTCTACCGGGATCGCAGGCCCGACGCCTACGGCCCGCTGACGGAGGGATGAGACCATGACCCGGACCCTCATCAGCGGCGGCCTCGTCGTCACCTCGGCGGAGGAGGTCGAAGCCGACGTCCTCGTCGAGGACGGGAAGGTGGCCGCCCTCGCCCTGCGCGGCAGTGACGCCGCCCGCACCTGGGCCGAAGGCGACGCCGAGGTCATCGACGCCACCGGCCACTACGTCATCCCCGGCGGCGTCGACGGCCACACCCACATGGAGATGCCGTTCGGCGGTACGTACTCCTCGGACACCTTCGAGACCGGCACCCGCGCGGCGGCGTGGGGCGGCACCACCACCATCGTCGACTTCGCCATCCAGCGGCCGGGCGAGTCCGTGCGCGCCGGGGTGGACTCCTGGATGGCCAAGGCCGACGGCCGGTGCGCGATCGACTACGCGTTCCACGCCATCCTGTCCGACGTCAACGAATCCTCGTTGAAGGAGATGGACGCCCTCGTCGACGAGGGCGTCACCTCGTTCAAGCTGTTCATGGCCTACCCGGGCGTGTTCTACAGCGACGACGGTCAGATCCTGAGGGCGATGCAGCGCGGCGCCGCCAACGGCGCGCTCACGATGATGCACGCCGAGAACGGCATCGCCATCGACGTCCTCGTCGAGCAGGCCCTGGCCCAGGGGCGGACGGACCCGCGCCACCACGGGGAGGTCCGCAAGGCCCTGCTGGAGTCGGAGGCCACCCACCGCGCCATCCAGCTCGCCCGGGTCGCGGGCGCTCCCCTGTACGTGGTGCACGTGTCGGCGGGAGAGGCCGTGGCCGAACTGTCCCGGGCCCGGGACATGGGGCTCAACGTCTTCGGTGAGACGTGTCCGCAGTACCTGTTCCTGACGGTGGACGAACTCGCCGGACCCGGGTTCGAGGGCGCCAAGTACGTGTGCTCGACGCCGCTGCGGCCCGAGGAGCACCAGGCCCACCTGTGGCGGGCACTGCGCACCAACGACCTGTCCGTGGTCTCCACCGACCACTGCCCGTTCTGTTTCAGCGGACAGAAGGACCTGGGCGTGGGCGACTTCTCCAAGATCCCCAACGGCATGCCCGGGGTGGAACACCGAATGGACCTGCTGCACCAGGCCGTGGTGGAGGGGCACATCGGTCGCCGACGGTGGATCGAACTGGCCTGCGCCACCCCGGCCCGGATGTTCGGTCTATATCCGAGGAAGGGCACCATCGCCCCGGGCGCCGACGCCGACCTTGTCGTGTACGACCCGAACGCCGAGCGGACCCTGTCGGCGGAGACCCACCACATGAACGTGGACTACTCCGCGTACGAGGGGAAACGGGTGACGGGCGAGGCCCGCACCGTGCTCTCCCGGGGCCGCGTGATCGTGGACCGGGGTTCCTACCTGGGTTCGGCCGGCGACGGCTCGTACGTGCCCAGGTCCACCTGTCAGTACCTGATCTGAAGGGGCCGCATGGACATCGGACTGGTCCTCCAGACGGATCCGCCCGCCGACCTCCTGGTGGAGCGGATGGTGCGCGCCGAGGAGAAGGGGTTCACGCACGGGTGGACCTTCGACTCCGTGGTGCTGTGGCAGGAACCCTTCGTCATCCACAGCCGCGTCCTGGAGCGGACCGAGCGCCTGGTCGTGGGCCCCATGGTCACCAACCCCGCCACCCGCGCGTGGGAGGTGACCGCGTCGGTGTTCGCCACCCTGAACGACATGTACGGGAACCGGACGATCTGCGGGATCGGCCGCGGCGACTCGGCGATGCGGGTGGCCGGGCGCAGGCCCGCGACCCTGGAACGACTCTCACGGGCGATGACCGCGATCAAGGACCTCGCCGAAGGACGCGAGGCCGACGTGGAGGGGGCGACCCTGCGCATCCCGTGGGTGCGCGACGGTTCCCTGCCCATGTGGATGGGCGCGTACGGACCCAAGGCCCTGGACCTGGTGGGTCGGCGGGCCGACGGGTTCATCCTGCAACTCGCCGACCCCTACCTGACCGAGTGGATGGTCAAGGCGGTGCGGTCGGCCGCCGCCGACGCCGGGCGCGACCCGGACGAGGTGAAGGTGTGCGTGGCCGCGCCCGCCTACGTCACCGACGGATCCGTCGAAGGGCGGGCCCACGCCAGGGAGCAGTGCCGCTGGTTCGGCGGCATGGTGGGCAACCATGTCGCCGACCTGGTCTCCCGGTACGGGGACCGGTCGGACATGGTGCCCCGTGAGCTGACCGACTACGTCAAGGCCCGCCAGGGCTACGACTACAGCCACCACGGCCGGGCCGACAACCCGGACACCGAGTTCGTTCCGGACTCCATCGTCGACCGGTTCTGCCTGATCGGGACGGTCGACGAACACCTGGAGAAGCTGGAGCGGCTGCGCGCCGCGGGTGTGGACCAGTTCGCGATCTACGCGATGCACGACGACGTCGACGGTGTGATCGACACCTACGGGAGCAGGATCGTCCCGGCGATGTCCTGAGCGGACACGGCCACGTCCGTGACCCGCCCCGGCCGGACCCCGAGACCGGGGTCCGGCCCCGACCGCCCGCGCACGGGAACGTCGCCGCGACCCCGGCGACGTGTGAGGATGGTCGACGGCCTGAAAGCGCGTCCTATCCGGCCCTCCCCCCGGCCCCGCGCGCGATCCCGCCGTCGTGCGTCCCCGTCAGCACCACCGAGAAGGTGTCCCGTGTCCCAAGCCCCACCACAACCCGAGTCGACCACACAGGTCACCCATCCCGACGGCCGTGTCTCCCTGCCGGAGGGCACCACCCTTCCGGTCGGCCCCCTCGTCAACGACGACCTCCAGCCCGTACCCATGTCCAGGCGGAACTGGGGCACCGGCAGCTTCTCCGCCCTGTGGGTGAGCATGTCGGTGAGCATCCCCGCCTGGACGCTGGCCAGTGGATTGATCGCCGCCGGCCTGGACTGGCGTCAGGCGATGCTCGCGGTGGTCCTGGGCAACCTCATCGTGTTGTTGCCGATGGTCCTGACCGGGCACGCGGGGGCCAAGTACGGCATCCCGTTCCCGGTGTTCGCGCGCTCCTCCTTCGGGGTGCGCGGCGCGAACCTGCCCGCGCTGCTGCGTGGGGCGGTGGCGTGCGGTTGGTTCGGCATCCAGACCTGGATCGGCGGGCAGGGCGTGTACGTCCTGACCGGTCGGCTGTTCGGTGCCCCATGGATGGAGGCCGCGGAGTTCGGCGGGTACCCGTGGACGCTGTGGCTGTCCTTCGGGGTGTTCTGGCTGGCCCAGGTCGCCATCGTCCTGTGGGGCATGGAGGGTGTTCGCAGGGTCCAGCTGTGGGCCGCGCCCCTGATGATCCTCGGCGGCGTCGCATTGCTGGGGTGGATGGCCTCCCAGGCGGGCGGTCTCGGCCCGATGCTGTCCGTGGACCGGCCCCTGGACTGGAGCCCGTCCTTCTGGGCGCTGTTCTTCCCGTCCCTGATGGGTGTGATCGGCTACTGGGCGACGTTGACCCTCAACATCAGTGACTTCACCCGGTTCGCCTCCACCCAACGGGCGCAGGTGATGGGTCAGTCCCTGGGTCTGCCCACGACCATGACGCTGTTCTCGCTGATCGCGGTCATGGTGACCGCGGGCACCGCCGCGGTGTACGACGAGCCGATCTGGAACCCGATCGACGTCGTGGACAAGATGGACTCCGGCCTCGGTCTGCTGTTCGCGATCTTCGTGGTGCTGCTGGCCACGGTGTCCACCAACGTGGCCGCCAACCTGGTGGGGCCCGCCTACGACCTGGCCAACCTCAAGCCGAACCTGATCAGCTTCCGCACCGGCGCGCTCATCACCTGTGTCCTCGGTGTCCTGATCTTCCCGTGGAAGCTCCTGGAGGACGAGAACACCTACATCTTCGTGTGGCTGGGCACCGTCGGGGGCATCCTCGGTGCCGTGGCGGGCATCCTGCTGGCCGACTACTGGTTGCTGCGCCGCACCAGGATCAACCTGCCCGCCCTGTTCGACCGGGACGGCGAGTACTGGTACTCGGGCGGCTGGAACTGGCGCGCGCTGCTCGCCTTCGGCGTCGGCGCGCTGCTGTCCGTTGCGGGCCCACTGGCCTCGTACGGCTGGGTGGTCGGCCTGATCGCCGCGTTCCTCCTGCACTGGGCGCTGGGCGCCCTCCTCCCGGACCGGCGGATGCTCGCCGCCGACCGGGCGGCGGCGGAGAGCGGCACGAGCTGATCCCTCGAAAACGGGTGCGGCGCGTCCCCGAATCGGGGACGCGCCGCTCACACCCAGGAGCCATGCGAATCGGGGCCGGTCAGGCCGCCGGACGGTGCCGTGCGAGGCCGCTGAGGTCCAGCGTCTCCAACGTCTCGTTCATGTTCTGGGTGACCCGGACGAACTCGCGGGTGGACAACCAGAGCTTGTAGATGATCAGCAGCTCGAAGGTGAGCATGAACACCGCGGAACCGATGATGGTGGCGACCATCCCGGTGACCGAGAACATCCCCACCAGCGGGGCGACGATGAACACGCCCATCTGGAACTCGATGCCGCTGAACAGGTGCGGACGGATCCGGTTGGCCCAGAGCATGTCGCGCACCCTGCGGTACCAGGGGAAACGCTTGTCGAAGCCCTTCTGCAGAGCGGTGCTCTGTAGGTGCTTGGCCTTGCGGTTGGGGGTGATGACCCCCTCTTCGTCCGTCTCGTCATCGTCGTCGGACGCCGAGGTGGGGGCCTGGACACGCTCGGCCCCGCCGATGGAGACGCTGCTCTCCTCGTCTCCCATACCGTCGTTGACGTTGTCATCGGTGCCGGCGAAGCCGCCGGCGGCCTGGCGGACCCGACCACTGTCCTGCTCGCCGGCGTGCTCCTCGACCTCTCGGATGGCCTGGGCGATGTGGCGGCGCATGGCCGAGCGGACCTTCGCCATCTGCGGCGAGTTCAGGTAGCGGAACATGTCGGTGAAGACGATGGCCAGCAGGACCCACAGGAAGACGGGGTTGCCGGTGATCGCGAACTGGCCGCCCATGAGGGCGATACCGCAGAGCAGTACGCGGATGCGGTCGAAGACGTAGTCCAGCCAGCTACCGAACACCGAGCCGTTGCCCTTCAGGCGGGCGATCTTGCCGTCCATACAGTCGAGGACGAAGCTCAGGTGGAACAGCAGGGCACCGGTCAGGAGCCAGTACCAGTCCGCGAGGAAGAAGCACGCCGCGGAGAGCAGGCCCAGGATCAGGGCCGCCACGGTGAGCTGGTTCGGGGTGATGTTGGTGCGGTTCGCCGTGGCCTTGACCAGCCGGGAGGCGAGCGGGTCGACTAGCCAGACCGTCCACCACGAGTCGCGCGGTTTGTAGGTCTGGTCTCGCACGTCTGCGAGGGTGAAGGAGGGCATTTCCCTGAACTCCGATGGATAGCGAACGGTGCAGGTCAGGGGGATGTTCGCCGGGGGTAGGGGCGCGTGGTTTCCGTGCCTCGCACGAAGAATCGCCCATCGGGGGCGGTCCATCACATTCGAGGCCACCGATAGGTGACGCCCGCGTGAACCGCGGGGTTGTCAAAAGTGACAGATAGATCAAAACGTAATGAATAAGACCTGAACAACACACGACCTCGAAGCACCCCGCAAGCCCTCGCCGGGGATGGTCGTCCTGGGCCGCACCCGGACCGACGGGCCCGAGAATGTGACCCGGGGCACTCGTTTACGCAGATCAGGGCTACGCGTTCACACAGATTCCATCTCGACTCGACAACGGGACGGCCTGTACACCCAAGTCACTCCCGACGGTTACCGATACTGGTTCGGCAGGGCTCCCTCTCGGCGTCGCGAACCTCTCCTCGGACGCATCGAGCCGCCGCGTCCGGCCGGCCCCTGCCCCACTTTCTTCGAGCCCGAGGCTGACCTGTGTCCGTTCCCGCTCACCCGCGTGTCACCGATGTCGTCGAAACACCCGTGACCGCGCCCACGCGTCCACGTCATCGCGCCGACATCGAGGGCCTGCGCGCCGTCGCCGCCGTACTGATCGCCGTCTACCACATCTGGTTCGGCACGGTCTCCGGTGGCGTCGACGTGTTCCTGCTGCTCACCGGCTTCCTCATCACCGGGTCGCTGGTCCGGGCGATGGAGCGTGACGGCCGCATCGCCTTCGGCGCCTTCTGGACGAAGCTGGTCAAGCGCCTGTTCCCCGCCGGAGCGGTCGTCCTCGGCGCCGTGCTGGTGATGACCTACCTGTTCTTCCCGCGTTCGCAGTGGATGACGGTGATCGACGACGTCCGCGCCGCCGTCCTGTACTACGGGAACTGGCACCTGGCCACTGGTTCGGTCGACTACATGGCCGACAACTCCGCCGCGAGCGCGGCACAGCACTTCTGGTCGTTGGCGGTGCAGGGGCAGTTCTACCTGCTGTGGCCGGTGCTGATCACCATCGTCGGGTTCGTCGCCGTGCGGCTGGGTGCGCGCGTGCGCCACGTCGCATTCGCGGTCGTGGGCGTCGTGTTCGCGGTGTCCCTGGCGTACTCGCTGTGGATCACGGCGGCCGAGCCGGTCTGGGCGTACTTCGACACCGGTGCCCGCCTGTGGGAACTGGCGTTGGGCGGGATGCTCGCCCTGGTGGTGCACCGGGTGAACATGCCCGGCACGCTGCGGATGATCGCCGGGTGGCTGGGGTTGGCCGGTCTGGTGCTGTGCGGGTTGGTCATCGGCGACTCGATCCCCTACCCGGGCTACGCCTCCCTGTGGCCGACCATCGCCGCCCTGCTCATCATCGTGGCGGGTGCGGGCGAGGCCGCCAACGGTCGGTTCTCCGCCAACCGGCTGCTGGGGATGCGTCCCCTGACCTGGCTCGGTGGGCACGCCTACACGCTGTTCCTGTGGCACTGGCCGGTACTGATCGTCTACCTGGAGCTGACCGAGCGGGTCCGGCCATCCCTGACCGGTGGCCTCATCGTGCTGGCCTCCTCGTTCGCGGCCGCCCTGTTCACCACCCGGGTGATCGAGGGTGGCGTGAACCGGGTGACCAAGCGCTATCGCGCCCCGAGCTGGTCGCTGGCGGCCGGCGTCATCTTCATCATCCCGGTGTTGGCGGCGGGTTCTCTGTGGGCCCACTCCATCGACCAGGACCGACAGCTGCGTCTGGAACTAAGCTCCAACCCGCTCGCCTACCCGGGTGCGGCGGTCCACCTGAACCCGGAACTGGCCGCCGGGCTGCCAGACCTGCCGATCCACCCGGACACGACCACCGTCGCCCAAGAGACCATCGACCAGACCCGCGCCTGCAACGCGGTCGCGGAGGACACCCAGGTCGTCTCGTGCGAGTTCGGCGACCCGGACTCGGACTACACGATCGCCATGGTGGGAAGTTCGCACGTGCGGCACTGGTTCCAGGCGATGCGCACCCTCGCCGACCAGCACAGTTGGCGACTGGTGACGATGACCAAGAACGCTTGCCAGTTCAGTTCCGAGGAACAGGTGTACCGGGGTGAGGTCTATACCGAGTGCGCCACCTGGAACGCCGAAGTGATGACCGACCTCGCCGAACTGGCTCCCGACGCCGTGTTCACCCTGGCCTCGCTCACCGATCGCAAGGAGGGTGAACACGTACCCACCGGTTTCGTGGACCGTTGGCGTCTGCTCGAAGGGATGGGGGTCGACGTGATCGCGATGCGGGACACACCCCGGTTCGACTTCGCGGTGCCCGAGTGCACCGACCGCAACGACCGCGACAAGTGCTCTTCCCCCAAGGCCGAGTCCATGGCCGAGGTGCCACCTTTCAAGGACCTGCCGAACGTCCCGCACAACACCCGGTTCCTGGACCTGACCGACTACCTGTGCGAGGACGGGGTCTGTCACGGTGTGATCGGCAACCAGTTGGTCTTCTACGACACCGATCACCTGTCCTACGCGTTCTCCCGATCCCTGGCGGTGGTGATGGAGCCCCAGATCCTGGACGCGGTCGGGCAGTCGGTGCCCCAGAGCGAGCCGACTTTGGTCGATGCCGCCATGACCCTCCACGAAGGTGCCCACTCCTGACCCACTTCTGTTCTGCTGGTCAGCCGCAGACCCGTAGGTAAGTGCACACCACTTCTGCCAGAACCGCCAGATCCACGAGATCCACGAGATCCACGAGGTCCACGTTAGGAGCGGAAGTGGGGCGGGGGCGGAGGCGGGTTCGTGTGGGGGTGCGCTGGTGGGGCGCCTAAGGTCTCTGCTCTTGGGGTTGTTGGGCGGGGTGGGGGTGGGTTCTCCCTCCTTCCCCGCCGCGTGATTGTTGCCGCCCGCCCCGCACGCGTCAAGGCAACGTTGAGTCCTGTAGCGATCGGGCTGGTGGCCTTGACCCGCACGGCGCGGGCGGCGGTTTGGCGGCTATCGGGGAAGGGGGGAGAGTGGTTGAGGTCCCAACGGCCCTGTGGGCCTTCGGCCCACTCCGGCCGCAGCCGGCCGGATCCCTTCCCTTCCGCCTGGTTTTCTCGTGGGGCGCGTCGCCACTACGTGACCGGTGAGGTAACGAAGGGCCCGCTACAGGCCGGACACGGGGCGGGGCGCGTCCCTGCGGTAGCCGGCTCTGGCAACAAGACCACACCGAGGCCCACAGCAGTCCCCGGTGCCGGCGGGCCGTTAGCGGTGATGGTCAGTGGTGGTGGGAGTAGCCCCGGCACTCTGTAGTGGCGGTGGGGATAGCCCCGACACCCTGTAGTGGGGTGGCAGTGGTGCCGGTAGCCGCAGTAGAGGCAGTGTCGGCAGGTGTGCCGCCCACACCCCCAACGGGAGCCACTCCGGGCCCAGGTGATGGCTCCGGGTAGGGGGTTCGCGGTGTTTCTGCCCCTGGGCATGCCGATATCCCCACAGGGCATAGGCCCTTGGGGTCTGACACCCACTTGGGGGTGTTCTCGTCGGGGGTGGTGTCCACCTGGCGGAAACGCGTGGTGGAAACGGATGGTGGTGGTTAGAGGACTGTGGCTGGAGCTGGTTCCCCCTCATCATCCCCGCTTTCCTTACCCGCTTCCTGTCGGTTCTGGGCGTGGTGGTGCTCCCAGATCTGCCGGTTCACCCTGGCCTGCAACCGGTGCTTGAGCCGATTGTGGGTGGAGCAGAGCACCTGCATGTTGGCCGCGCTGGTGGCCCCGCCGTGGGAGAAGGGGACGATGTGGTCGTACTGCGACCAGCTACGCGGCACATCACAGCCCTCGTGCCACTGGCAGGTGAACTCTTTGAACCCGGCCACCTGACGCACCGGATCCGGAGCACACCGCTTCTTTCGCCCCACATCCAACAAGGTGCGACCTTGCTCGTCGGTCAGAAACCGGCGCAACCAACTCTGCGGGACCAGCCGGGCCACCATCTGATCAGGCAACACCACCCCATCCTCAGTGGTGGCGGGCTCAGCGGTGCCGTCACCGAGGAAGCGTTTGAGGGGGACGGTGATGTTGATGGTCGCCAGAGGTTGGCGGCTCAGGCTGGAGCAACCCCGGTGGGTCAGGGCGGTCTCGAAGATGCGCATCATCGCGTCATAGGTGCGCTGGTGCTTCGGGACGGCGGCGTTATCGGGCCCGTACGGTTCGGTGTAGGCGTTCAGGGCGGCCTGGATGAGCTCGTTGTCGGCCCCCGGCCCCCACATCCGCAACAAAAACCCGGACTCGAACGTGGGCGAGAATTGCGCGCCCCGCTCCTCGAAAGACACCTCATAGTCCCGGTCGGCCTTATCCGGGTCCAGACGGGCGACGAACCATTTCGCCGCGTCCCGCAACTGGCGCACCGAGGCCTGCGGGCACTCGGCTTTGAAACCGATCAGCCCGAATTCCAACCGGGCCCGAAACCCCTCCGCGTCCGGGTGGGCGGCCCGGAAATCCTCATCACCCTTTTCCCACACCTGCGCCCAATCGGCCACAGCCTTTTCGGTGGAGGTCGCGATTGCGCACGCTTCACCCAGCGACAGGACCTCGCCCTGGAAGGCTTCTTCCACTAGGGGCAGCTGTTGTTTGTACAACGCCCGGGCGAGGGTGGCGAGATCGCGGGCCTCGGCCGGAGAGGTGCCCCACTGGTGGGTGATCCACGCCTGGATGCTGCGCTGGCCGCCCTCTTCCAACAGGGCACCGGTGGCCTCCATCCGGGCCAGGACGGGCAACATCCCATAGCGGATGCGATCTGTTTCCTGGTTGAGCCGGCCGAACTGGGCGAGCACATCGACTTCGCACCCGAACGGGATATCCCGGCCGGAGAATTCCACCGCGATCTCCCGCGCACCCGCCATCGCCTTATCGACCGGGGTGTTCCCGGTCGGGCGCGGCGTACTGGGAGGAAAGCTCATACTCTGATTATATGCCAACACCCTCAAGAATGGCAGGCCTACCCACCGGTTTATTAACCTAATTCCGAGGCCGGCATGCCTATCATGAAATGGCTCTTATTGTGGGTTATCCACAACCCCTTTTCCTCTATGGTCGGCGCCACCTCTTACAGAAGTGTCTCCTCAGGGTTTCGGTGGAGGGGCTCTGAAGAGAAACGATCTTGTCCGTAGCGCCAATTTGGGCGCCGAACATGGCGCTAGGAGCAAGATCATCGGGGTGAAGACCGGGGCCGGCCACCGCGGGGACGCGTCCCGCCCCGAGCTTGTCCTGTAGCGGGTCCTTCGTGACCGGGCCCGTCACGTAATGGCGACGCGCCCCACGAGAAAGCCAGGCGGAAGGGAAGGCATCCGGCCGGCCACGGCCGGAGTGGGCCGCAGGCCCACAGGGCCCTTGGAACCCCGACCACTCTCCCCCTTCCCCGATAGCCGCCAAACCGCCGCCCGCACCGCACGGGTCAAGGCCACCCACCACAGCGGTACAGCACTCAACATCGCCTTGACGCGTGCGGTGCGGGCGGCAACAATCACGCGGCGGGGAAGGAGGGAGAACCCACCCCCACCCCGCCAGACCACCAGCAGGTCCTCTAGCCGAGGCGCCCCACCAACCACCCGAGCAACGCCCCGTAAACCGGAGAGCTCCCGCCCCCAGGCGCCCCACCGCCCACCACCAACCCCCGGGCAGCACGAAACCGGCGGAACCAGCGGCTCCCCCAAGATCAATGGGATCACGTAGGCGGAACAGTCCACCACCCCGAACTCCCCGCCTGTGGATAACTCGCCCCCACCGCTCGGCATAGAAGCGTCACCGGGGGACCGGGCAGATCCGGTGGCCTTTCGGGGTCACAGCACTACAGGAAACAGCACTACAGGAAACAGCACTACAGGAAACCGCGGGTGGCGCGGGCGCACAGCTCGTAGAGGTGCGCCACCCAATCGTCATCCGAGGTCGGGTGGAAATGATTGTGCTCGCCCCATGAACGGTTCGGCTTGTGGAACCGGCACGCCCGCAGATCCTTCAGATCACCGAACAGGCCACTGCCCTCGAAGACCGTGTTCCCCTGGTCCCAGCCCACACCGAAGTCCGTGAGCACGAGGGAGGGCACCCGGGCCGCGATGGCCTCCAGCACCGGAAGGGAACCGAGGGCCGCCAACCCGCGGGCCCGTTCGAACTGCTCGTGCAACGGTCCCGACTCCACGACCAGGGCGCCCCCTGGGGCACGCCCGGCCGCCACCATGGACTCCCAGGTCTGTGTCAGTTCGGGGTGGCCCTCCTCGCCCACGTGCAGGACCACTTCGAGATCCGGACGGTCGGCGGCCAGTTCGGTCAACGCCGAGAGCAACGCCTCACACCCCAGGGTCCCCTCCGGCTGCCCCGGTCTCGCGGCGAACACGATCCGGTTCCGTGAACCCTGACTCTCCCGCACACCGAGTTCGGGGAACAGGCTCGCCAATCCGACCCGACCCTTGAGACCGAGCTGCTCCCCCAGTTTCGTGTACTCCTCGACCTCACGATGGCTGTGCGCGACCACCAGGTCCACCTTCGACCGGTGCATCCACTCGCCCTCGGAGGCGGGAAGCGCGGGCACGGGCAGGGACGACGCCACCACCGGCCGATAGCGGCGCAGGAAGGAGCGGCTCGACCAGGACAACGCCTCGATGTGCGTACCCGAGCAGTTGAGCAGGACCGCGTCGGGGCGTCGGCGCCGGATGAGGCGGCGCACCTGACCCACGGTCAACAGCGGAATCCGTCGCCCCGCGTGACGGGTGCCTTCCAGGGCGGCCCTGATCTGAGCAGGTGAGGGTGTATCGGCCGAACGCAGCACGGCCAGACCAATGGCGCCCTCGGAGTCGGGAAGGTCGCCGAGCATCAAGGCCGAGAGACGTGCGCGCGGAGCGGAGTCGGCGATCGCCAGGACAGCGGGCGTACCGCCGGCGGCCCGACTCCAGGTGGGAACAAGGGACACGGGGTCGCTTCCTGGGAAGAGCTCGCTGGACCACCCCAGATTACACACGCATCGCCGGCCTCCGGACACCCCGTCGAAGGCCGAAAGTCCCGGAAACGACGAAGGCGGCCGCCTTCGAGGAAGGACGGCCGCCGGGGCTCGGAGAGGCTACTCGCCCTTCCACACGGGAGCGCGCTTCTCGGCGAAGGCCGCCGCACCCTCCATCGCGTCGTGACTGACGAACACCGGGCCCGCCAGTTCGTTCTGCTTGTCCCACATCTGGTCGGTGGACCAGTCGTCGGAGGCCTGGAAGATCTCCTTGGAGACCTTCAGGGCCAGCGGGCCGTTGGGCGTGATGCGGGCGGCGAGCGCCTTGGCGCCTTCGAGGGCACCGCCACTCTCGGTGACCTGGTTGACCAGTCCCAGCTGCGCCAGGCGCTCGGAGCCGACGAAGTCACCGGTCAGGGCGAACTCCATCGCGATGTTGCGCGGGATGCGGTGCTGCAGGCGCAGCAGACCACCGGCACCGGCGACCAGACCGCGCTTGACCTCGGGGATGCCGAACTTGGCGTCCTCGGCGGCCACCACCAGGTCACAAGCGAGCACCGCCTCGAAACCACCGGCGAGGGCGTAACCCTCGACCGCGGCGATCAGCGGCTTCTTCGGGCCGCGCTCGGCGAACCCGCCGAACCCGCGCCCCTCCACCACCGGGACCTCGCCCTTCATGAAGGCCTTGAGGTCCATGCCGGCGCAGAACGTGCCCCCGGCGCCGGTGATGATGGCGACCGAGATGTCCTTGCGGGCGTCGATGTCGTCGAGCGCCTCGGCGATCCGGGCGGCGACCGCGGCGTTGACGGCGTTCTTGGCCTTGGGCCGGTTGATGGTGATGACGGCGATGCCGTCCTCGGCGGTGTAGAGAACCTCGTCGGACACGTCGTCCTCCTACTTCGGGGGCATGCGGAGGGCGCCGTCGATCCGGACGACCTCACCGTTGACGTAGCTGACCTCCAGCAGGGTCCGGGCCAGCTTGCCGAACTCCGCGGCGGTGCCCAGACGCTTGGGGAAGGGGACCGGGGCGGCCAGCTTCTGCTTGAACTCCTCCGAACCGGGACCGTCACCGTAGATGGGCGTCTCCAGGATGCCGGGGGCGATGGTGTTCACGGTGACGCCGACGGCCGCGAGGTCGCGCGCGGCCGGGAGGGTCATGCCGATCACGCCGCCCTTGGACGAGGAGTAGGCGATCTGACCGATCTGGCCTTCGATACCGGCGAGGGAGGCGGTGTTGAGGATCGAGCCGCGCTCGCCGTCCTCGTTGATCGGCTCGGTCTTGGCGATCTCGGCCGCGGACAGGCGCAGCACGTTGAACGTACCGATCAGGTTGACCTGGATGACCTTCTGGTAGCTGTCCAGGTCGTGGGGGTTGCCGTTCCGGTCCACCGTGCGGGTGGCCCAGCCGATGCCGGCGCAGGACACCGCGACGCGGAAGGGCTTGCCGGTGTCGGCGGCGGCCTGGACGGCGGCCTTGACCTGGTCCTCCTGGGAGACGTCGGTGGAGACGAAGACGCCACCGATCTCCTTGGCGATCGCCTCGCCGCGCTCGGCGTTCAGGTCGGCGATGACGACGGTGGCACCGGCGGAGGCGAGTTCCTTGGCGGTGGCCTCACCCAGGCCACTCGCGCCGCCCGAAACGAGGGCGGAGATTCCGTTGAGATCCATGTGCCGAACTCTACCGAGGATGTGACCCACGCACTAGAACCGGGTTCGGTTAATCGTGAGTAATACCGGGACCGGCCGCGTCCCCCCGCAGACGGACATGAACGAAGAACCCACGAGTGTCGTCACGGAGCGCTACCTTCCCCTCATGCGAAGAACGGCGACACTAGAGTGGCCTCAGGAATCGACCCTGGAGGATTCGATGGCCGAGCCGCTCCCCGATTGGTTCCTCACCCCGCCCGGGGGTTGGACCGCCGACCACATGGACAACCTTCCGCCGGGGGTACCTCGGATGGAACTCATCGACGGAGCGCTCGTCTTGCTTTCCCCTCAGACCAAGTTCCACTCCCGAACCATGATGAACCTGGCGTACGAACTCCGGTCCATGGCTCCGGAAGACATCGACGTCCTAGCCGAGATGACCATGAAACTGGGTTCCCACCAGCGCCCTGAACCAGACCTCGTCGTCTACCGTGACAAGGATGAGGGTGATTGGCAGAAGGACACCCACATTCCCCCGGAAGACGTCCTCCTCGTGGTCGAGATCGTCTCCGCGGAGTCCCGGGAACGGGATCGCACCACCAAGCCGATGAAGTACGCGGCGGCGGGCATCCCGCACTTCTGGCGGGTCGAACCCGAGGACACCGGTCCCGCGATCCACGTGTACGAACTCGACGGGACCAGAGAGCCCCGGTACGTGCCGATCACCATCGCCAGGGAACGGCTCAAGCTCGACGTACCCTTCACCATCGACATCGACGTGAAGGCGCTGACCGGTCGCCGTTAGATCACCGCCGCTTGGGCGGGCCCCCCAGGCGACGTTGGCGCAGGCCCCGGCGGGCGCGGGGTAGAGCCTCCCTGGCCAGGTCGGCCGCTCCGATCACACCCGCCTCGTTGCCCAGGGCCGCCGCGACCACCCGGGCCTCGGGTCGATACCCGCGTCCGGTCAGCCCCTTGGCGAAGGCCCGCCGCGCCGGGTCGAGCAACAATCCACCGGTCTCCGACACTCCCCCGCCGATCACGAACAGCTCCGGGTCGAAGGCCGCCGCCAGATTGGCCAGCCCCACCCCGAGCCAGGTTCCGGTCTCCTCCATGAGCTCCCGGCAGGCTCGATCACCCTTACGCGCCAGTTCGCTGACCAACGACCCGGTGATCAGGCCCGGATCACCGCCCACCTCCTGGCGCAACGCCTCGGCCACCGGCGACTCGGCCACCACCAGTTCGCGCGCCTCCCGGGTGAGGGCGTTGCCGCTGGCGTACTGCTCCCAACAGCCCCGGTTTCCACACTCACAACGGTGCCCACCGGGCACCACCGTCATGTGTCCGAACTCACCGGCCAGACCGTAGCGTCCCCGGCGCAACCGACCCTCCGAGACGATCGCCCCGCCGATCCCGGTGCCCAGGTTCACGACCACCACTTCGTCGACGCCTAGGGCGGCGCCCGCGCGCACCTCGGCCCAGGCCGAGGCGTTGGCGTCGTTCTCCACCACCACGGGCAGGCCCAGGCGCACCGACAGGGTGTCCCTGAGCGGTTCCTCCCGCCATGACAGATGCGGGGCGAACAGGACCTTGGATCTTCGTTCGTCGACGAACCCCGCGGCGCCCACGCCCACGGCCCGCACGGTGTACTCCCGGCGCAGCTCCGAAACGACCGAGACGATCGTGTCCTCCACCACGGCGGGGTTCTTGCTGCGTTCGGGGGTCTGGGTGCGCAACCGCGCCAGTACCCGCCCGCCCGGTGTCACCACGGCCGCGGCGACCTTCGTGCCACCGATGTCCACACCGATCGTCAGCGAGTGCCCATAGCGCGCGTTCGTCGTCATGACCGTTTCACTCCACTGACCCTAGGCGGCCGCTCCTCGGACGGAGCCGCATCAACACGAACGAAAACACGCACCCGGACCGCTCTGTGCCCGGATGCGCGCGAAAACCCGAAAAATCCCCGGAAGGGACGACTTGCAGTGTTCCTCTAGCCGAGGGCGGAACGCACCACTCCGGCGAGCCGCTCGGCGACCGCGGTGGCCTGTTCCTGTGCGGGTGCCTCCACCATCACGCGGACCTTCGGCTCGGTGCCGCTGGGACGGATCAGCACGCGGCCGGTCTCCCCCAGTTCGGTCTCGGCCTCGCGCACGGCGGCGGCCAGCTCCTCGGAGTCGGCCGCACGGTCCTTGTCCACGTCGGGCACGTTGATGAGCACCTGCGGGAGCCGGGTCATGACCTTGGACAGCTCGGCCAGGCCCTGCTTGTGGTGGGCCATGGCGGCCAGCAGGTGCAGACCGGTGAGGAGCCCGTCGCCGGTGGTGGCGTGATCCAGCAGGATCACGTGACCGGACTGTTCACCGCCCAGGCCGAACCCGCCGCGCTTCATCTCCTCCAGCACGTAGCGGTCACCCACCGCGGTCTCCACCACGTTGATGCCCTCGCGCCGCATGGCGAGTTTGAGTCCCAGGTTGGACATGACCGTCACCACGAGGGTGTCCTCGGTCAGTCGTCCGGCCTCCTTGGCCTCGGTGGCCAGGATCGCCAGGATCTGGTCTCCGTCGACCACGTCGCCGTCGGCGTCCACGGCCAGGCAACGGTCGGCGTCACCGTCATGGGCGATGCCGGCGTCGGCACCGTGCAGACGGACCGCCTCCTGGAGCGTGGCCAGGCTGGTGGAACCGCAGCCCTGGTTGATGTTGTGGCCGTCGGGGGCGTCACCGATGGCGATGACCTCGGCGCCCGCCCGACGCAACGCCTCGGGGGCGACCGCGCTGGAAGCGCCGTTGGCGCAGTCCACGACGACCTTCAGGCCCTCCAGTCCGTGTGGCAGGGAGTTCAGGACGTGCCGGGTGTACATCTCGGCGCCGTCGTGGGACTCGGTGACCCGGCCGACCTCCTCGCCCACGGCGGGGGTGGAGGGCACACCCATCATGCCCTCGATCTCCTCCTCCAGGGCGTCCGCGAGCTTCTGGCCGCCCTGGGCGAAGAACTTGATCCCGTTGTCCGGGGCCGCGTTGTGGCTCGCCGAGAGCATCACCCCGAAGTCGGCCTCCAAAGCACCGGTGAGGTAGGCGACCGCGGGGGTGGGCAGCACGCCCACCTTGACGACGTCCACGCCGGTGCTGGCCAGCCCGGCCACCACCGCGGCCTCCAGGAATTCACCGGAGGCCCGCGGGTCACGGCCCACTACGGCCAGCGGGCGCCGGTCGCCCTCGGCCCGGGTGAGGACGCGCGCCGCCGCGATGGACAGGTCCAGGGTGAGCGAGGCGGTCAGGTCACGCCCCGCGAGACCACGTACACCGTCAGTTCCGAACAGCCGTGCCACAGGCGTCAGCCCCTTTCGAAAGCGGCACCGGGCTTCCGGCACCTGTGAAGTTCAGCGTGGCGGAGAGCGCCACCGACGAAAAACAAAAGCCCGTACGCCGCCCCCTGTTGCGGAGACGACGTACGGGCGAAAGCTCAGCCGAGCGTGTGCCGGCGCATGAGCATTAGCGCTTGGAGAACTGCGGAGCCTTGCGCGCCTTCTTCAGACCGGCCTTCTTCCGCTCGACCTCGCGGTCGTCACGGGTGAGGAAACCGGCCTTCTTCAGGGTCGGGCGGTTGTTCTCCGGGTCCAGCGAGGCCAGGGCGCGGGCGATGCCGTGACGCAGGGCGCCGGCCTGTCCGCTGGGGCCGCCACCGTCCAGACGGGCGAAGACGTCGTAGGCGCCGTCGAACCCGAGGGAGGTGAAGGGGTCCTTGATGGTCTGCTGGTGGACCTTGTCCGGGAAGTAGGCCTCAAGCGGCTTACCGTTGATCTTCCACTCGCCGGCGCCCGGGGTGATCCGGACTCGGGCCACGGCCTTCTTGCGACGGCCGGTGCCGGCGCTCGGGCCGGACGCGGTGGGAACGTAAGCGGCGGTCTGCTCATCGGACTCGCTGGTGTACTCGGAGGGGAACTCCTCCGGGTTCTCGGCGAAATCCTGGGCGACGTCTTCGATGCCGGTGGGCTCGGCCACGGTTAACCTCGTGTTTCCTGTGAAAGTCTGCGAACGCCTACGCGGGCTGCTCGATCTTGGTCATTTCGAACGGGACCGGCTGCTGGGCCTGGTGCGGGTGCTCAGGACCGGCGTACACCTTGAGCTTCTTGGCCATCTGACGACCAAGGGTGCCGTTGGGCAGCATTCCCTTGATGGCCTTCTCGATGGCCCGCTCGGGGTTCTTCTCCAGCAGGTCGGCGTAGGCGACCGAACGCAGACCACCGGGGTAACCGGAGTGGCGGTAGGCGCGCTTCTGCTCGAGCTTGTTACCGGTGAGCGCGACCTTGTCGGCGTTCACGACGATGACGAAGTCGCCGGTGTCGATGTGGGGCGCGTAGTAGGGCTTGTGCTTTCCCCGAAGCAGCGTGGCGATCTGGCTCGCCATACGCCCGAGCACGAGATCGGTAGCGTCGACAACGTGCCACTGACGCTGGACATCGCTTGGTTTGGGGCTGTATGTACGCACGATCGTTCGCCTTCGCTCTTCATTCGGCTGCCCCATCCCGAACGGGATGGTGGACTCGTATTACGGAACACCCCAACGGGTGCGGGGCCGGAAACAGCCCTCATGTTGCGGGGCTGTTACGTTGGCCGGATGTCCCATGTCCAATCAGGACGACCCGGTCGTGAGTGCGCAGACGATGGTGCGTGGATCGGCACCCAACTTCGGGAGTTTTGGGGCCCACGGCAACTCAACGCACAACGACGAAATATCCTACCCGCCCACCCTAACGCAGGTCAAAGCAAGCGCCGGGTCGACCGGTGGGATCATCGTCTTGGCGGGAAAGCGCCGGGACGGGTTCACATCCGTGACCTCTCCGCCTTTTATTATGCCCGTTGTCGGGAGTGCTTCGTCCTGCCCCCGGCCGCGGGTTGGTTACCCTGGCTCCGAAAGGCCGGTCTCAGCCCGATATGACGGGCGACGACGTGTTCCTTGGAGACGCCCGTCACGGTCGCCGACCCCATACGGACGCCACAAGCGCGGGAAAACGGCGAACCGCGGACCAGTCCCACCCTCAGAGCATTCGGAGACTCCCATCAGTACGCATCCGAACCCGCCTCATCACGGTTCCGACGGACGCCCCCTCCCACCGGACGGCGAAGGCCAGGACCTGCTCGGAGGACCCCGATCCCCTTCTGAGGGACAGCCTTCCACATCGGGCCCCGGGCAACAGCACGGCACGCCGCCGGCGCAGGGGTTCCCGCCCCCGCCGCCGCAGCCCGGCGTCCCGACCGGGCCGCAGCATCCCCAGGGCCCGCAGGGCGGCCCCCAAAGACCGCCCGGGCCTCCGCCCGGCCCCGGCCCGCAGATGCCTCCGGGTCCTCCCCAGGGCTCGCCACCGAACATGCCCACCGGCGGCCAGCCCGGAATGGGACATATCACTCAGAGCGGACCTCCGCCCGGGCCGCGCGGCCCGGGCGGCCCGGGGCAACCCATGCCTCCAGGCGGCCCGGTCCCACCGCACGGCATGCCGCCCGGCCCACCGCCCCAAGGACCGCAGAGCGGCCCCCAGATGCCTCCCAGGCCTCCCCAGGGGCCCGGACCCCAGGGCGGCCCCCCAATGCCCCCTGGGCACCCTCAGGGCCCGCCACCGAACATGCCCACCGGCGGCCGTCCCGGAACGGGCCCGGGCCGACCGCCCATGTACCAGCAGGGCCCGCCGCCTCCCGGCGCGCTCCCTCCGGCTCCCCCCAAGGAGGAGCCGGTCTTCCCACCCGACGCCATGGGCGCCACCCAGAACATGAACGCGGTTCCCGGCCCGAGCGCCGGTGCCGCGGCCCGCCCGCTCTACCGCGACGAGGTGCCCGAGGACGCCGGCGCGGACACGGCCCAGTTCGACGTCCAGAACGCCTCCTACGACGACTACGACGATTACTACGACGACGGCTACGACGACCGCCGTCCCACCGGTTCCAACAAGCGCAACGTGCTGATGGGCGTCGGCTTCGCCGTCCTGCTGCTCGTGGTCGGCGGCGGCGTGTTCCTGTTCGCCAGCGGCGGCCTCGGCGGTGGTGGCGGCGACGCCGCCACCGTCGCCGACGAAGGCGGCGACCCGGGCAGCCTGGCCGCCGAGGCCCTCTTCCCCGAAGAGGTGGAGGTCGAGGGCCAGGGGACGTTCACCCGTGTGGCGGTCGACGACACCGAGGACTGCGCCAGTGGCACCCACGGCGAATACGGCGAGGTGCTCGGCTCCCAGGAGTGCCGCCAGCTGGTGCGCGCCTCCTACCTGAGCGAGGACCAGAACCACGCGGTCACCGTCGGTGTCGCCGCCATGCCCGGCGACACCGAGGCCGAGGAGGCCCTGTCCGCGCAGGACCTGGTCGGCGCCCAGTGGTTCGCCGGTCTGCCCGGCGAGGAGGGCAGCCCGGCCGAACGCCTGGGCTACTCCGGAGGCCACGGCAGCAGCGGCCAGTGGGGCCGTTACCTGCTCTTCTCCCTGTCGGCCAACAGCGACGGCAGCGGCGACGAGGAGACCGACGCCACCGAACTGCGCGACATCGGCGACGGCTTCATCGACGTCGCCTACGACAAGCTCGTCGAGGACCGTTCCTGATCTGAGGTGCTCGAACACGAGACGGCGCCACCCCGTTCGTCCACGGATCGTGGATCGAGGGTGGCGCCGTCTCACGTACTAGGGGTCTACCCCGTGTGCCCCTTGCAGGGCAGCTCACGGACGCGTCGGGTGAGGGTGGCGCGCTCGGCCAACTCCTCGTCGGCCGGGTAGCGCACCTCCTCCAGGCTCAGCCCCTGGGGACCGACCACGTGCACCGACGAATCGCGCACGGCGGCGCCCAGGATCCGTCCCGGCCACGCCACCCCCTGACGGCCGTCCCCGACCGCCAGGAGCGCGCCCACGAGCGCGCGGACCATGTTGTGGCAGAACGCGTCGGCCTGGATCGTGCCGGCCAGAACGTACTCCTCCTCGCGCACCCACGACAGCCTCAACAGCTCGCGGATCGTGGTGGCGCCCTCCCGCTTCTTGCAGAAGGCCGCGAAGTCGTGCTCCCCGACGAGCAGGGCCGCCGCCTCGTTCATCCGGTCCACGTCCAACGGGTGCCGGTGCCAGAGCACGTCCCGGCGGCGCAACGGCTCCACACCGTAGGGCGCGTCGCTCACCCGGTACACGTAGCGGCGGAACAGCGGCGAGAACCTGGCGTCGAACCCGGGCGGGGCCACACGCACGGCGTTGACCCGAACGTCCTTGGGCAGGACCCCGGCCAACCGGCGCAGCACACGCTCACCCTCGTTCTCCCAGGTCCCGCTCGGCACGTCGATCTGCGCTACCTGACCGCGGGCGTGCACCCCCGCGTCGGTGCGTCCCGCGCAGGTCACCGACGCCTCCGGGAGCCGCAGCACCTTGGCCAGCGCCGACTCCAGCTCACCCTGCACGGTCCGACGGGTCGGTTGGGTCGCCCAACCGGAGAAGTCCGTTCCGTCGTAGGCGATGTCCAGCCGCAGCCGGACGGTCTCGTTCTCGTCCATCCCCATCCGTTCCACCTCGCCGGCCACCCCGGTCCGGACAAAAGAGAAGTGCCCGACCCCCACAAGGGTCGGGCACTCACGAGGGCTTCGCGCGGGCCTGCCGGCCACGCACGGGCACCCTACTTGCTCTCGGCGCTCTCCTCGGCGGCCTCGGGGGCCTCCTCGGTCTTGGCCTCGACGGTCTCCTCGGCGGGAGCCTCAGGGGTCTCCTCGACCGGGGCGGCAGCGGCGGCCGGAGCGGCGGGGGCGCTCAGCGCCTCGACCAGCTCGATGACAGCCATCGGGGCGTTGTCGCCCTTGCGCGGACCGATCTTGGTGATGCGGGTGTAACCACCGGGGCGGTTCTCGAAGCGCGGACCGATCTCGGTGAAGAGCTCGTGCACGATCGACTTGTCGGTGATCTTGGTGAGCACCTGACGACGGGCGTGCAGGTCACCGCGCTTGCCGAGAGTGATGAGCTTCTCGGCGTACGGACGCAGGCGCTTGGCCTTGGCCTCCGTGGTGCGGATACGGCCGTGCTGGAACAGCGAGGTGGCCAGGTTCGCCAGGATGTGCCGCTCGTGCGCGGGCCCGGAACCCAGACGGGCGCCCTTGGTAGGCGTGGGCATGTTTTCGTTCTCCTAGTGATGCGGTCCGCGGCCGCACTCGGCCGGGGACCATTGGGCGACGAAGGTCTAGAACTGCTCCGTCTCGACGAAGGACTCACCCTCGTCGTCCTCGGAGCCGAAGGAGTCGGCCGCGGTGCCGGGGTCGAATCCGGGCGGGGAGTCCTTCAGGGACAGGCCCATGTCGACGAGCTTCTGCTTGACCTCGTCGATGGACTTGGCACCGAAGTTCCGGATGTCCAGAAGGTCCTGCTCAGAGCGGGCAACCAGCTCGCCAACGCTGTGGATGCCCTCACGCTTGAGGCAGTTGTAGGAACGAACCGTGAGGTTGAGGTCCTCGATCGGCAGCGCCAGGTCGGCCGCCAGGGCGGCGTCCGTCGGCGACGGGCCCATGTCGATGCCCTCGGCGTCGACGTTGAGCTCTCGCGCCAGACCGAACAGCTCGACCAGGGTCTTGCCCGCGCTGGCCACTGCGTCACGGGGACGGATGGCCTGCTTGGTCTCGATGTCGACGATCAGGCGATCGAAGTCGGTGCGCTGCTCGACACGGGTGGCCTCGACCTTGTAGGTCACACGCAGCACGGGCGAGTAGATGGAGTCGATCGGGATACGACCGATCTCCTGGCCCTGCTGCTTGTTCTGCGTCGCCGAGACGTAACCGCGGCCGCGCTCGACCGTCAGTTCCATCTCCAGCTTGCCCTTGCCGTTGAGCGTGGCGATGTGCAGGTCGGGGTTGTGCACCTCGACACCGGCCGGCGGAGCGATGTCCGCGGCGGTCACCACGCCCGGGCCCTGCTTGCGCAGGTACATCAGAACCGGCTCGTCGTGCTCGGAGCTGACGACAAGGCCCTTGAGGTTGAGGATCATCTCCGTGACGTCCTCCTTGACACCGGGCACGGTGGTGAACTCGTGCTCGACGCCCTCGATGCGGATGCTGGTGACAGCCGCGCCGGGGATGGAGGACAGCAGCGTACGCCGGAGCGAGTTACCGATGGTGTAGCCGAAACCCGGCTCCAGCGGCTCGATGACGAACTTCGAACGCCACTCGGAGATGGTCTCCTCGGTGAGCGTCGGACGCTGTGCGATCAACATGGTCCGTGTCTTCCCTTCCACATGGCCGACCGCTATTTGACGGCCACCGGATGGACACCGCCCGGTCGGCGGTGTCCCCTGTTCGGATTCCTACCCGGTCCGCCCCTCACCCCACCAGGGTGGAGGCGAACCGCACCACGAGGCGCCCGCGGGTAGGAGACGCGGGCGCCGGTGCCGACTCAGACGCGGCGGCGCTTCGGCGGGCGGCAGCCGTTGTGCGGAACCGGGGTGACGTCCTGGATGGAGCCCACCTCAAGGCCGGTCGCCTGCAGCGAACGGATGGCGGTCTCGCGGCCCGAGCCCGGGCCCTTCACGAAGACGTCGACCTTACGGACGCCGTGCTCCTGAGCACGACGCGCGGCGGCCTCGGCGGCCATCTGGGCGGCGTAGGGGGTGGACTTACGCGACCCCTTGAAGCCGACCTGACCCGAGCTGGCCCACGAGATCACGGCACCGGTCGGGTCGGTGATGCTGACGACCGTGTTGTTGAACGTGCTCTTGATGTGAGCGTGCCCGTGGACAATGTTCTTCTTTTCCTTGCGGCGCACCTTGCGCGCGGCACCCTGACGGCCCTTAGGCGGCATGCGTGAAACTCCCAGAGATCATCGGTCCGTTGATTACTTCTCGGACGCGGTCGACAGGTCCGAGGCGGACTACTTCTTGGCCTTCTTCTTGCCGGCCACGGTCTTCTTCTTGCCCTTACGGGTACGGGCGTTGGTCTGCGTGCGCTGACCACGCACCGGGAGACCACGACGGTGACGGATGCCCTGGTAGCTACCGATCTCCATCTTGCGACGGATGTCGGCCTGGACCTCGCGTCGCAGGTCACCCTCGACCTGGTAGTTGGCATCGATCCAGTCGCGCAGCTTGACCAGGTCCTCTTCGGACAGCTGGTGGACGCGCGTGTTCCCGTCGACACCGGTGTTCTTCAGGGTTTCGAGGGCGCGAGTGCGACCAACCCCGAAAACGTACGTGAGAGCAATCTCCACCCGCTTGTCGCGGGGGAGGTCTACGCCGGCAATACGTGCCATGTGGGCGAGACTCCATCCATGCATGTGCGGAGGTCTGACCCGTTCCTTCCTCTCGTCGCCCAATCGACGAGGCCCCGGCCTCCGACCGAGGGTTCTCCCCCACCACCAACGGGCGGGAGATCGGAACAGGTTTTTCGTTGTTTCGTGGGCCCGGTCGAGGAGGAACTCCCCTACCCGGGTCCGGTGCGACACGGAAGTCGCGGCCGGCGAACCGGGGCTTGGTCAGCCCTGGCGCTGCTTGTGCCGCGGGTCCGAGCAAATGACCATGATCCGGCCGTTACGGCGGATCACGCGGCACTTCGCGCAGATCTTCTTCACGCTCGGCTTGACCTTCATGGTGACTCCGAACTCATCACATCACCAGTCACGGGCCGTTCGGCCCCGGACGGGCTACTTGTAGCGGTAAACGATGCGCCCGCGCGTGAGGTCGTACGGGCTCAGTTCCACGACGACACGGTCGTCGGGAAGAATACGAATGTAGTTCATCCGCATCTTGCCGCTGATGTGGGCAAGAACCTGGTGCCCGTTATCGAGCTCTACCTTGAACATAGCGTTGGGTAGGGACTCGACAACGGAACCCTCGATCTCGATGGCGCCGTCTTTCTTTGCCATGTCCTCCACGCCTCGCTCATCGATTTGGTTGATCAGGACGACCCGACGCGACCTGAGTGGTCCCTCGCATGACGCGACGGCCCCGGCGACCACGGATACACCGCGTCACCGACGCCGGAACACACTGGAAGTCCAGGCCAACTGCAAGGCTTACGTCGATAAGAAGACGTGGCACAAAGAAGGCAGACTGACCCAACAGCCCGCGTATGGGCAGTGACAGTCTATCCCCTTCCGGCAAGTGCTCTCGACACGAGAGCAGAGCAGCCTACACGCTCCGCCTCACCGGACGAAACACCCGCCCTGAAGGACATCCCAGTCCCTCGGCCATCGGGGGTTACCGTTCGGGCGCCGTCAGGGTTCTGGAGGGGCCGGCGGTGGGATAGCACGCTTTTCGCTATCCCACCAAAGGCGCCGAAGGTTCCTGACTTATTTGGCGCCCGAACACGCCAAAGCGCTAGCGGCGGCGCTAAGCGACAGGGTCTTCGGGGTCCGGGCCGCCTCTTTGGGCGGCCAGGACCCCGAACGTCACCACGAGCATCAGGATTCCCCAGGGCGCCAGCACCCACAGGAACCACGGATACGACGCGTCGGTGGTCAGGTACAGGATGAGCCAGATGGTGAAGCAGAGGATGTTGACGCCACCGTAGAGCCACCACGGGACCATCAGGGCCGGGTCTCGCAGGCGCAGCGGAGGTGCCGCCACACCCATATCGAAGCCCACCGGGCTCTTGGTCTCCACGACATCCCTCTCGGGAAGGTCCGCGGTCACCCCGGCGAGGTCGTCCGCCGTCTTGGCCTTGTACGCCCGACCGAGGCGTTCGGTGAACTCCTCGTGGTCCAGCCGCCCCTGAGCGAAGTGTTCCTGGAGCAGCCGCGCCACCTGATCACGTTCGGAGTCGGAGGTTCGTATGGAAGGCCCCGGGTCGGACACTGTTCGTACCTCGCCTTTGCACCGGTGAGTGGTCGCCACCCCATCGCCGGATTCCGACGGGACGCGGGGGTGGGCCCGCCGTCACCAGGTCGGCTGGACGAACCCCATCGCGTCGATTTTATCGCGGTTGGACTCGCGTGCGGTCAGCACCATCGGACCATCCGCGGTGATGGCCACGGTGTGCTCGAAGTGGGCGGCACGACGGCCGTCCTTCGTCACGACCGTCCATCCGTCGTCGAGTTCCACCACGTCGTGCTTGCCCAGCGTGGTCATCGGTTCGATCGCCAGGCACATGCCCTCGCGAAGACGCATGCCCTTGCCGCGCTTGCCGTAGTTGAGCACGTGCGGGTCCATGTGCATCTGCGTGCCGATGCCGTGGCCGCCGTACTCGCGCACGTTGCCGTAGCCACCGTTCTGCGAGATGTGGCCGCCGATCGCGTGACCGATGTCCCCGAGGCGCTTGCCCGGGACCATCTCGGCGATCCCCCGCCACATGGACTCCTCGCACACGTCCATCATGGTCAGGTCCTCGGAACGGGCCTCGCCCACCGCGATCGTGACCGCGGAATCGCCGTGCCAGCCGTCGAGGATGGCGCCACAGTCGATGGAGATGATGTCCCCGTCGGCCAGCACACGCTCGGAGCTGGGGATGCCGTGCACGACCTCTTCGTTCACCGAGGCGCAGATCGAGCCGGGGAAGCCGTGGTAGCCCTTGAACGACGGGATGGCCCCGGCGCCCCGGATCACCTTCTCGGCGATCGAGTCGAGTTCGAGGGTGGACGCTCCGGGCCGCACCGCGGCCCGGAGGGTGTCCAGGGCGTCGGCCACGACCTGGCCCGCCGCCCTCATCTTGGCGATCTGTTCCGGCGTCTTGATCTGCACGTCGGGATCGGCCTTGCCGAACATCAGGTGGCCGACCTCTTCTCGGCGATGGCCGCCTTCGCGCGCGCCGTCACCTCCGCCACGGGGCCCGTGGCGGAGATGGTGGCCAGCAGACCCTCACCGGAGTAGTACTCGACCAGCGGCGCGGTCTGCTCGCGGTAGACCTTCAGGCGGTGCCTGATGGTCTCCTCGCGGTCGTCCTCGCGCTGGTACAGCTCGGCGCCCTCGTTGTCGCACTTACCCGCCACGTTCGGGGCGTCGTACTCGACGTGGTACACCCGACCGCACTCTGGGCAGGAACGACGACCGGAAAGCCGCTTGACGACCTCCTCCTCGTCGACCCTCAGCTCCAGGACGACGTCCAGGTTCGAGCCGAGGTCGGCGAGCATCCCCTTGAGCGTCTCCGCCTGGGGGACGTTGCGCGGGAACCCGTCGAGCAGGAAGCCCGCCGTGGCGTCGCCCTTGGCCAGTCGGTCCTTGACCATGGCGTTGGTGATCTCGTCGGGGACGAGGTCGCCACGGTCCATGAACTCCTTGGCCTTCTTGCCGAGTTCGGTACCACCGCTGACGTTGGCCCGGAAGATGTCACCGGTGGACACCTTCGGGATCGACAGCTCTTCCGCGAGGATCTGGGCCTGGGTGCCTTTACCGGCCCCAGGCGGCCCCACCAATACAGCTCGCATTTATCGCAGAAAACCTTCGTAGTTCCTCTGCTGGAGGTGACTCTCGATCTGCTTCACCGTGTCCAGCCCGACACCGACCATGATCAGGATGCTCGTCCCGCCGAAGGGGAAGTTCATGTCGGCGCCGGTGGCGCCGAGAGCGACCATCGGCAGGAGAGCGATCACACCCAGGTACAGAGAGCCGGGAGTCGTGAGCCGAGTGAGCACGAAGTCGAGATACTCGGCGGTCGGACGCCCTGGTCGGATACCCGGGATGAACCCACCGTACTTCTTCATGTTGTCGGCGACTTCGGTGGGGTTGAAGGTAATCGCCACGTAGAAGAACGCGAAGCCGACGATCATGACGAAGAAGGTCGCCATGTAGACGGGGTGAGTGCCGGTGAGGAAGTAGGTCTGGAAGAACTGCGCCACCGGATGGGTGGACTCCTGTCCCAGAAGACCCACGATCAACTGCGGGAGATACAGCAGGGAGGAGGCGAAGATCACGGGGATGATGCCCGCCTGGTTGACCTTCAACGGGATGTAGGTGGAACTACCCCCGTACATCCGCCGACCCACCATGCGCTTCGCGTACTGCACCGGGATACGGCGCTGGGCCTGCTCCATGAACACCACGGCGGTGATCAGGGCCAGACCCGCGATGCAGATGATGGTGAAGATCCAGACGGAACGCTCTTCGTACAGACCCATGATCGAGGACGGGAAGACCGCGATGACCTGGGTGAAGATGAGCAGCGACATACCGTTGCCGACACCGCGCTCGGTGATGAGCTCGCCCATCCACATGATGATCACGGTGCCACCGGTCATCGTGAAGACGATGGTCACCATCGTCATGATGTCCTGGTTGGGCATGTAGGACGAGACCGGGATGGAGTTCTGGAACAACGCACCGGTGCGGGCCATGGCCACGATGCTGGTCGCCTGCAGCACCGCCAGCATGAGCGTGAGATAGCGGGTGTACTGGGTGATCTTGCCCTGACCGGCCTGGCCCTCCTTCTTGAGGGACTCCAGGCGGGGGATGACCACCGTCAGCAGGTTGATGATGATGCTCGCGGTGATGTACGGCATGACCCCGAGCGCGAACACCGCCAGTTGCAGAAGCGCGCCACCACTGAACAGGTTGACCAGGGCGTAGACGCCGGACTGGTCGGCTGTGGTGATGGTCTCCATCTGTTCCCTGATCGCCGCCGAGTCGATGCCCGGCGCCGGGATCACCGATCCCAGGCGGAACAGCGTCAGGATGAACAGTGTGAACAGCAGCTTATTGCGCAGGTCGGGCGTGCGGAATGCACGAACGAACGCACCTAGCACGTCTCCTCCTGCGCGGCTTCGGCGGCGGAACGGGTTCCAGACATCGCGGCCGATCCTGAATCGTCGTAGAACGTCAGCAACAGGCACGTCGCCCATTGCTCGGAAGTACTCACATTACGTCAAGCGGGGAGCTCAAACAGATGGCACTGTAACAGCCATCACCCAACAGCAGGGTTCGTGAGCCATAACGATCAACACTCACAACGCGTGAGGGCGCCCGACCAGCCGATCCTCGCGGATCCTGCCGGGCGGACGCCCCCAAACGCGCATCGTAGGGAAAACCCCTACAGCTCGGTGACGGTGCCACCGGCGGCGGTGATCTTCTCCTTCGCCGAGGAGGAGAGCGCGTTGACGCTCACCTGCACGGCGACGGTGATCTCACCGGTGCCCAGCACCTTGACGGGCTGGTTCTTGCGAACCGCGCCCTTGGCGACCAGACCCTCGACGGTGACCTCGCCACCCTCGGGGTAGAGCTCGCTCAGCTTGTCCAGGTTGACGACCTGGTAGGTCGTCTTGAACAAGGCGTTGCTGAAGCCCTTGAGCTTCGGGACCCGGCGGATGAGGGGCATCTGCCCACCCTCGAAACCGGGCCGAACGGTGTTACGAGCCTTCGTGCCCTTGGTACCGCGACCGGCGGTCTTACCCTTGGAGGCCTCGCCACGACCCTTGCGGATCTTGGACTTGTTGGCACCCGGGGCGGGACGCAGGTGGTGGAGCTTGAGCGGCTCGTCGGGGTTGTAGTCGCTCATTCTGCGACCTCCTCGACAGTGACGAGGTGCGAGACGATCGTGATCTGCCCGCGAACCTCAGGGCGGTCCTCACGGACGGTGGACTTACCGATCCGGCCCAGACCCAGCGACTGGAGAGCAGCGCGCTGCTTCTCCTTGCCACCGATCTTGGAGCCGGTCTGCGTGATCTTGATCTTTGCCATGATCAGGCTCCTGCCTTCGCCTCAGCACGAGCGCGCAGCATGGCGGCCGGGGCGACGTCCTCGATCGGCAGACCACGACGGGCGGCGATCTCCTCGGGCTGGTTGAGGCCCTTCAGAGCGGCCACCGTGGCTCGCACGATGTTGAGCGGGTTGGACGAACCGAGCGACTTGCTCAGGACGTCGTGGATACCGGCGCACTCCAGGACGGCGCGGACCGGACCACCGGCGATCACACCGGTACCCGGGGCCGCGGGACGCAGCAGGACGACACCCGCGGCATCCTCGGCCTGGATCTGGTGCGTGATCGTGCCCTGGACGCGGGGGACGCGGAAGAAGCTCTTCTTCGCCTCCTCGACGCCCTTGGCGATGGCGGCCGGGACTTCCTTGGCCTTGCCGTAACCGACACCCACCATGCCGTTACCGTCACCGACGATGACGAGCGCGGTGAAGGAGAAGCGACGGCCGCCCTTGACGACCTTCGCGACCCGGTTGATGGTCACGACCTTCTCGATGTAGGAGACACCCTTGTCTGCGGCGCCGCCGCGGCGATCGTCACGGCGATCACGCCGCTCGCCACCGGCGCCGCGCCGCGGTGCTGCAGCCATCAGTGGTTCCTCTTCTCGTGGTTGTTCTCGGCCTGTACAACGGTCATCAGAACTCCAGCCCGCCTTCGCGCGCCGCCTCGGCGAGCTTCACGATGCGGCCGGCGTACCGGTTACCGGCACGGTCGAAGACGACCTTGGTGATGCCGGCGTCCTTCGCGCGCTGCGCGACGAGCTCACCGACCTTCACGGACTTGTCGGACTTGGTGCCCTCGGCGCCACGCACATCCGACTCGACGCTGGAGGCGGCGACCAGGGTGTGACCCTTGGTGTCGTCGATGACCTGCGCGACGATGTGCTTGGAGGAGCGGAAGACGGCCAGACGGGGACGCTCGGCGGTGCCCACGACCTTCTTGCGCACCCGGAACTGGCGACGCTTGCGAGCGGTGGTGGCCTTCGCGGTGCGCTTGCGGCTCACGGTGATGCCCATGCCTACTTACCAGCCTTTCCGGCCTTGCGGCGGATGTGCTCACCCTGGTAGCGCACGCCCTTGGCCTTGTACGGGTCAGGCCTGCGCAGTCCGCGGATGTTCGCGGCGACCTGGCCCACCAGCTGCTTGTCGATGCCCTCGACGTGAAGGATCGTCGGCTTCTCCACGCGGAAGGAGATGCCCTCCGGCGGTTCCACCACGACGGGGTGGCTGTAGCCCAGCGAGAACTCCAGGTTGGAGCCGCGAGCCTGCACCCGGTAACCCACGCCGTGGATTTCCAGAGTCTTGGCGTAGCCCTTGGAGACACCCTCGACGAGGTTCGCGATCATCGCACGGTTCAGACCGTGCAGCGACCGGTTCTCCGGCTTGTCGTCGGGACGCGACACCGTGACCACACCATCCTCGAAGGAGGCGGTGATGGGCTCGGTGATCGTGTGCTTCAGTTCGCCCTTCGGCCCCTTGACAGTGACGTCTTGCCCGTTAATCGTGACCTCGACGCCCTTGGGGACCGAGAGCGGCAGTCGACCGATACGCGACATGCTTTTCGTCTCTCCCTATTCCCTATTACCAGACGTAAGCGAGGACTTCGCCGCCCACGCCACGCTTCTTGGCCTGCTTGTCAGTCATCAGGCCGCCGGACGTCGAAATGATGGCCACACCGAGGCCACCCAGAACGCGAGGAAGGTTGTCCTTCTTCGCGTACACGCGGAGACCGGGCTTGGACACCCGGCGGATGCCCGCGATGGAGCGCTCACGCGTGGGGCCGTACTTCAGCTCCAGGACGAGGCTCTGGCCGACAGTGGCCTCCTCGGTCCGCCACCCCTGAATGAAGCCCTCATGCTGGAGGACCTCGGCGATGTGCGCCTTGATCTTGGAAAACGGCATCGTCACGGTGTCGTGGTAAGCCGAATTCGCGTTACGCAGACGAGTCAACATGTCTGCGATCGGGTCGGTCATTGTCATGGCCGACTGGCCCTTCCTCACCGCGGTTTCCGAGTGCGGGCCTTTCCCAGAGCCTGCCTTCCGCGAGGTTTCCCCCGTGAAGTGCACAAACGGACCTTCGGCGTGGTCGTGGGCACCGCTGTCCCCGTGGGACTGCCGTGCCCTGGTGAATGAATTTCGCTTCCCGTCGAACTCCGTCGTGGAGGACGACGGTTCCTGCGTCGAGCCACCGGGAAGGTGGCGTCTCCGGGGGCCGACCGCGCTCACGCGCTTGGTCGGCCCTGCCGGAAACTACCAGCTCGACTTGGTGATGCCGGGCAGCTCGCCCCGGTGCGCCATCTCGCGGAAGCAGATACGGCACAGGCCGAACTTCTTGAAGACGGCACGCGGGCGACCGCACCGCGAGCATCGAGTATACGCCCGAACGCCGAACTTCGGCTTCCGGTTCGCCTTTGCGATCAGGGACTTCTTAGCCATGGTTAACCCCTCAGGCTTCCTTGAACGGGAAACCGAGCCGCTTGAGCAGGCTGCGGCCCTGGTCGTCGATGGTGGCGGTGGTGACGACGGTGATGTCCATCCCACGCTGCCTGTCGACCTTGTCCGGGTTCACCTCGTGGAACATGACCTGCTCGGTCAGACCAAAGGTGTAGTTCCCGTTCCCGTCGAACTGCTTCGGGGAAAGGCCACGGAAGTCCCGGATACGGGGCAGGGCCAGGGAGAGCAGCCGGTCGAGGAACTCCCACATCCGGTCGCCGCGCAGCGTCACGCTGGCGCCGATCGGCTGACCCTCGCGCAGCTTGAACTGCGCGATGGAGTTCTTGGCCCGGTTGATCTTCGGCTTCTGCCCGGTGATCGCCGACAGGTCGGCGATCGCGCCTTGAATGAGCTTCGCGTCACGAGCCGCCTCGCCGACGCCCATGTTCACCACGATCTTCGTGAGACCGGGGATCTGCATGACGTTCTCGATGCCGAACTCGTCCTTGAGGCCCGCAACGATCTCGTTGCGGTACTTCTCCTTGAGCCGCGGCATCGGAGGGGCGGTGATGTCGTTGGTAACCGTCATCAGATGTCCTTACCGGTGCGGCGGGAGACGCGAACCTTGGTTCCGTCCTCCTCGAAGCGGTAGCCGACCCGGGTGGCCTTACCGTCCTCAGCGAGCGCAACGTTGCTCACGTGGATGGTGGCCTCCTTGGTGACGACCTCTCCCTGCTCGCCACCGGCGGGGTTGGCCTTCCTGTGCTTCTTGACCAGGTTGACGCCCTCGACGATGACACGGTCTTCCTTGGGAAGGGCCTTGACGACCTTCCCCGTGGCACCCTTGTCCTTGCCGGCGAGAACGATGACCTCGTCGCCAGATTTGATCTTCATCGCTTAGAGCACCTCCGGCGCCAGCGAAATGATGCGCATGTACTTCTTGTCACGCAGCTCACGGCCCACCGGGCCGAAGATGCGGGTGCCTCGCGGGTCCCCACCGTCCTTGATGAGCACGGCAGCGTTCTCATCGAAGCGGATGTAGGAGCCGTCGGGCCGGCGGCGCTCCTTGGCGGTGCGCACGATAACGGCCTTGACGACGTCGCCCTTCTTGACTCCAGCGCCAGGCAGGGCGTCCTTCACCGTGGCGACGATGGTGTCGCCCATCCCGGCGTAGCGCCGACCCGAGCCACCGAGAACACGGATGGTAAGGATCTCCTTGGCACCCGTGTTGTCGGCGACCTTGAGTCGCGACTCCTGCTGAATCACGTCTGCTCCTGATGTGATGCGTGCGGTCCACTGCCGCACGGCTAGGTGGTCTCACCCCTCGCGACGGCGGCCGACAACTGGTGTCGGCCGCCGACAGGCCGGGGTTACTTAGCCTTCTCCAGGATCTCCACGACGCGCCAACGCTTCGTCGCGGAGAGCGGCCGGGTCTCCATCATGAGGACCCGGTCACCGACGCCACAGGAGTTCGCCTCATCGTGGGCCTTGTACTTGGTCGTCCGACGGATGACCTTGCCGTACAGGGCGTGCGTGACGCGGTCCTCGACCTCGACGACGACGGTCTTATCCATCTTGTCGCTGACGACGAGGCCTTCACGCGTCTTGCGGTCGTTACGGGCCGCGGTCTGGTTCTCAGTCATTCGGCTGCTTCCTTCGTCTCCTCAGCCGACTCACCAGACAGCGGGACGATGCCCAGCTCGTGCTCGCGCATGACCGTGTAGATCCGCGCGATCTCGCGCTTGACCGTGCGAAGACGGCTGTGGTTGTCGAGCTGGCCGGTGGCGGCCTGGAAGCGGAGGTTGAAGAGCTCTTCCTTGGCTTCCTTGAGCTTGGTGACCAGGTCCTCGACGGACTGGTCGCGCAGCTCATGGGCAGTCACGGACTTCGCCATCACTCCCCCTCACGCTTAACAAACTTGCACTTCATCGGGAGCTTGTGCATCGCACGGCTCATGGCCTCCTTGGCCACCGCCTCGGGCACGCCCGACAGCTCGAACATCACGCGACCGGGCTTGACCGGCGCGACCCACCACTCGGGCGAACCCTTACCGGAGCCCATGCGGACCTCGGCGGGCTTCTTGGTCAGCGGACGGTCCGGGAAGATGTTGATCCACACCTTGCCGCCACGCTTGATGTGACGCGTCATGGCGATACGAGCGGACTCGATCTGACGGTTCGTCACGTAAGCGGACTCAAGAGCCTGGATACCGTACTCACCGAAGGTGACCCGGGTCCCGCCCTTGGCCTTGCCACGAAGGTCCGGGTGGTGCTGCTTGCGGTACTTGACCTTACGAGGAATAAGCACTTGTCAGCTCCCCTCGGTCTTCGGGGCCTCGGCGGAGGCGCCGGCCTTGGCTTCGGTCTGACCGCCACCCGCGGGGCCACCGCGACGGCGGCGCTGCGGACGCTCGCGGCGCTGACCGCCACCGGCGGTGCGCTGCGCGGCCTGAGCGGCCTCACGCTCGGCGCGGGTCACAGGGGCGTCGCCCTTGTAGATCCACACCTTCACACCGATGCGACCGAACGTCGTCCGGGCCTCGAAGAAGCCGTAGTCGATGTCGGCGCGAAGCGTGTGCAGCGGGACCCGACCCTCGCGGTAGAACTCCGAGCGGGACATCTCTGCCCCACCCAGACGACCACCACACTGGATACGGATGCCCTTGGCACCGCTCTTCATCGCGCTCTGCATGGCCTTGCGCATCGCGCGGCGGAACGCCACGCGGCTGCTCAGCTGCTCGGCGACGCCCTGGGCGACGAGCTGCGCGTCGATCTCCGGGTTCTTCACCTCGAAGACGTTCAGCTGCACCTGCTTGCCGGTCAGCTTCTCGAGGTCCGTACGGATCCGGTCGGCCTCCACGCCGCGGCGGCCGATGACGATGCCCGGCCGGGCGGTGTAGACGTCCACGCGGACACGGTCACGGGTGCGCTCGATCTCGACCTTGGAGATGCCCGCGCGCTCCATGCCACGGGTCAGCATCCGACGGATCGCGACGTCTTCCTTGACGTAGTCCTTGTAGGACTTGTCGGCGTACCAGCGACTCTTGAAGTCGGTGGTGATGCCGAGGCGGAACCCGTGCGGGTTGATCTTCTGCCCCACTATCGGGTCCTTTCCTTCGTCTTGGACGAGGCACGCGCGTCCTCGGCGACGACCACGGTGATGTGGCTCGTACGCTTGGTGACACGGAAGGCCCGGCCGAAGCCTCGCGGGCGAATACGCTTCAGGGTCGGACCTTCGTCCACCCAGACACGCTCGACCACCAGGTTCTCCCGGTCCAGCTTGTCGTTGTGCTCGGCGTTGGCGATGGCGCTGTCCAGCACCTTGCCAACGGGCTCACTCGCCGACTGGGGAGCGAACCGGAGCACCGCCTGCGCCTCGTCAGCGGGCAACCCGCGAATAAGGTCCGCCACCCGGCGAGCCTTGCGGGGCGTAACGCGGACGAACCGCGCCTGTGCCCTCGTTCCCATCGCTTTTCCCTCGCTCACGGAAAATATCTTCTCCACTCACCATGGAGAACATTGTTCTTACAACTGCTGCAACCGCTAACGGCGGCTACGGCGGTCGTCCTTGACGTGGCTACGGAAAGTACGCGTGGGAGCGAACTCACCGAGCTTGTGGCCGACCATCGACTCCGACACGAACACCGGAATGTGCTTGCGGCCGTCGTGGACGGCGATCGTGTGACCGATCATCTCCGGGACGATCATGGACCGCCGGGACCACGTCTTGATGACGTTCTTGGTCCCCTTTTCGTTCTGTGACTCCACCTTCTTGATGAGGTGGCCGTCCACGAAGGGGCCCTTCTTAAGGCTACGTGGCATCAGACGTGCTCCTTACCGCTTCTTCTTACCGCTACGCCGACGCCGCACGATCAGCTTGTCGCTGGCCTTGTTCTTGGCCCGGGTCCGGCCTTCCTTCTTGCCCCAGGGGCTGACCGGGTGACGACCACCGGAGGTCTTGCCCTCACCACCACCGTGCGGGTGGTCGACCGGGTTCATCACCACACCACGGACGGTCGGGCGCTTGCCCTTCCACCGCGAGCGGCCGGCCTTGCCCCAGCTGATGTTGGACTGCTCGGCGTTGCCGACCTGGCCGACCGTGGCGCGGCAGGAGATCTCCACCAGGCGCATCTCACCGGAGGGCATACGCAGCGTGGCGTAGCCGCCCTCCTTGGCCAGGAGCTGGATCTGCGATCCGGCGGAGCGGCCCAGCTTGGCACCGCCGCCCGGCTTCAGCTCGACCGCGTGCACGAACGTACCCGTGGGGATGTTGCGCAGCGGGAGGCAGTTGCCCGGCTTGATGTCGGACTGGGGGCCGTTCTCGACCTTGTCGCCCTGCGAGAGGCCGGCGGGCGCCAGGATGTAGCGCTTCTCACCGTCCACGTAGTGGAGCAGGGCGATGCGAGCGGTGCGGTTGGGGTCGTACTCGATGTGAGCGACCTTGGCCGGCACACCGTCCTTGTCGTGGCGACGGAAGTCGATCACGCGGTAGGCGCGCTTGTGACCGCCACCCTGGTGACGAGCGGTGATCCGGCCGTGGCCGTTACGACCGCCCTTGGAGTGAAGCGGACGGACCAGGGACTTCTCCGGCTCCGAACGCGTGATTTCGACGAAGTCGCTCACGCTGGAGCCGCGACGACCCGGCGTCGTCGGCTTGTACTTACGAATGCCCATCTTCTTCGCGCATTCCTTTACGTGTTACTTGATGTACAGCGGTCAGACCCGAAAGGTCACTGACCGAAGATGTCGATGCGGTCACCCTCGGCGAGGCTGACGATCGCGCGCTTCGTGTCAGGACGCTTCCCGAAACCGAAGCGGGTGCGCTTGCGCTTGCCCTTCCGGTTGATCGTGTTCACGCCGGTGACCTTCACTTCGAAGATCTTCTCGATCGCGATCTTGATCTGGGTCTTGTTGGCGTCCGGGCGAACGATGAACGTGTACTTGTTCTCGTCCATGAGCCCGTAGCTCTTCTCGGAGATCACCGGCTCGACGATGATGTCCCGGTGGTCGGCGATCCTCACTGGTCGTCCTCCTCGGACTCAGCGGCCTTCGAGGTACCGGCCGCGTGGGCCAGGAACTCGGCGTAGCCCGCCTCGGTGAAGACCACGTCGTCCGAGTACAGGACGTCGTAGGTGTTCACCTGGTCCGCGTCGAGGATGTGGACCTCTTCGAGGTTGCGCAGGGCGCGCCGGTTGTGCTCGTCCTCACGAGCCAGGACGACGAGGACCTTGTCGGACTCGGTGACCTGGCGCAGCGCCTTGAGGGCGGTCTGCGTGAGCTTGGTGTCCGCGTCATCGGCCACGAACCGGCCGACGACGTGGATGCGGCCGTGGTTGGCCCGGTCGGTGAGGGCACCACGCAGGGCGGCGGCCTTCATCTTCTTCGGGGTCCGCTGGCTGTAGTCACGCGGCTGGGGGCCGTGAACGACGCCACCACCGGTGTACTGCGGGGCGCGGATCGAACCCTGACGGGCGCGACCGGTTCCCTTCTGGCGGTAGGGCTTCTTGCCACCACCGCGGACCTCGCCGCGGGTCTTGGTGGCGTGCGTGCCCTGACGGCCTGCGGCCAGCTGGGCGTTCACGACCTGGTGCAGCAGCGGAATGCTGACCTGCTGGGCGAAGACGCTCTCGGGAAGCTCGACGCTGCCCTTGGAGCCGCCCTCAGGGTTCTTGACCTCGATCTGGGTCATGGCTTACTTGTCCCCCTTCACAGCGGTGCGGACGAGCACCAGACCGCCGTTGGGACCGGGCACCGCACCCTTGACCAGGATGAGGCCCTTCTCCGCGTCCACGGAGTGAACGGTCAGGTTCTGGACGGTCTTGCGCACGTTGCCCATGCGCCCGGCCATCCGCATGCCCTTGAAAACGCGGCCGGGCGTGGCGCAGCCGCCGATGGAGCCGGGCGAGCGGTGGGTGCGGTGCGTACCGTGTGAGGCCGAGAGGCCCGCGAAGCCGTGACGCTTCATCACACCGGCGAAGCCCTTACCCTTGCTCTTGCCCGTGACGTCGACCTTCTGGCCGATCTCGAACGTGGCCGCGTCGACTTCCTGGCCGAGCGTGTACTCGGAGGCGTCGGAGGTGCGGACCTCGACGTAGTGACGGCGCGGGGTCAGGTCGTGCGCGCGGAGGTAGTCGCCCAGGGGCTTGTTGACCTTGCGCGGGTTGATCTGCCCGTAGCCGAGCTGGATGGCGGAGTAACCATCGGTGTCCGGAGTCCGGATGCGGCTCACGACGCACGGACCGGCCTTCAGGACGGTCACGGGAACCATCTTGCCCGCGTCGTCGAAGACCTGGGTCATGCCGAGCTTTTCGCCCAGAACTCCCTTGATCTGCTTGGTGGCCATGTCAGTGCGTCCTTAAAGCTTGATCTCGATGTCAACGCCGGCCGGGAGGTCGAGTCGCATGAGCGAGTCGACCGTCTTCGGGGTCGGGTCGATGATGTCGATCAGCCGCTTGTGAGTGCGCATCTCGAAGTGCTCGCGCGAGTCCTTGTACTTGTGCGGCGATCGGATGACGCAGTAAACGTTCTTCTCCGTCGGCAGCGGCACCGGGCCCGCGACCTGTGCGCCAGTTCGCGTCACGGTCTCAACGATCTTCTTCGCCGAGCTGTCGATGACCTCGTGGTCATAGGCCTTTAGCCGAATGCGGATCTTTTGTCCCGCCATATGGCCTGTTCGTCCTTCGCTTCAGTGTCCGTAACGGTGAGCAGTTCCGGTCACAGAAGCCCAGGCCCGTCGGCGGAATCCGCCGGCTTCTTGGCCTTGAGCCCCTATTCCCTTGAGAAACCGCAACAGGGCTTGCCCCTGCGGTGCGTCACCGTCACAGAGCCCGATGACGTCTTGTCAATGTGGTGGGTGGGCCGCGTCTCCGCGGCCCACCCGCCACGTCGGGGTGGTTCCGGTTGGGACCACCCCGGCGTGTGTACTAGCTGAGGATCTTGGTGACGCGACCCGCGCCCACGGTCCGGCCACCCTCACGGATGGCGAACTTCAGGCCCTCTTCCATGGCGACCGGCTGGATGAGCTGGACCGTCATACCGGTGTTGTCACCGGGCATGACCATCTCGGTGCCCTCCGGCAGCGTCACGACGCCGGTGACGTCGGTGGTGCGGAAGTAGAACTGCGGGCGGTAGTTGTTGAAGAACGGCGTGTGGCGGCCACCCTCGTCCTTGGACAGGATGACGACCTGACCCTCGAACTGCGTGTGCGGGGTGGTCGTGCCGGGCTTGATGACGACCTGGCCACGCTCGACGTCCTCGCGCTTGATGCCGCGCAGGAGCAGACCGACGTTGTCACCGGCCTGGCCCTGGTCGAGCAGCTTGCGGAACATCTCAACACCGGTGACGGTGGTGGTCTGCTTGTCTTCCTTGATGCCGACGATGTCGACGGTCTCGTTCACGTTGACGATACCGCGCTCGATACGACCGGTGACGACGGTGCCGCGACCGGTGATCGAGAAGACGTCCTCGATCGGCATGAGGAAGGGCTTCTCGGTGTCACGCTGGGGCTCGGGGATGTGGGAGTCCACGGTGCCCATGAGCTCCAGGATGGCCTGGCCCCACGTGGCGTCGCCCTCAAGCGCCTTCAGAGCGGAGACCTTGGTGACGGGGGTGTCGTCACCGGGGAACTCGTACTCGCTGAGCAGCTCACGGACCTCGAGCTCGACGAGCTCGAAGATCTCCTCGTCGTCCACCATGTCGGACTTGTTCAGGGCGACGACGATGGCCGGGACACCGACCTGGCGGGCCAGGAGCACGTGCTCCTTGGTCTGCGGCATCGGGCCGTCGGTGGCGGCGACGACCAGGATCGCGCCGTCCATCTGGGCCGCACCCGTGATCATGTTCTTCACGTAGTCGGCGTGACCGGGGCAGTCGACGTGGGCGTAGTGACGCGCCTCGGTCTGGTACTCGACGTGAGACACGGAGATGGTGATACCGCGCTCGCGCTCCTCGGGAGCGTTGTCGATGTCCGCGAACGGAGTGAACGGGTTCAGCTCCGGGTACGCGTCGTGCAGCACCTTGGTGATGGCCGCGGTCAGCGTGGTCTTGCCGTGGTCAATGTGACCGATGGTGCCGATGTTGACGTGCGGCTTGGTCCGCTCGAACTTTTCCTTCGCCACTGGAAGTCTCCTAGACGTACAGATCTATCTGACTGTGGTCCAACCCCGCGGGCACGGGGAACAGCCGGGTTAGTTGTTCGCGACTACTCGCCGCGAACCTTCGCCACGATTTCCGTGGCGACAGCGGACGGAACCTCCGCGTAGGAGTCGAACACCATCGAGTAGTTGGCTCGACCCTGCGTGCGGCTACGAAGGTCACCCACGTAGCCGAACATTTCCGAGAGGGGCACGAGGGACTTGACCAGTCGGACACCGGAACGCTCGTCCATGGACTGAATCTGTCCACGGCGAGAGTTCAGGTCGCCGACCACGTCGCCCATGTACTCCTCAGGAGTGGTGACCTCAACGGCCATGACCGGCTCCAGGAGAGCCGGCTTCGCCAGCCGGACGGCCTCCTTGAAGGCCATCGAACCGGCGGTCTTGAACGCCATCTCCGAGGAGTCGACGTCGTGGTACTGACCATCGGTCAGCGACACCTTGATGCCGACGAGCGGGTAGTGCGCGAGAACGCCCAGCTCAGCGGCCTCCTGGCAGCCGGCGTCGACCGAGGGGATGTACTCCCGCGGGATACGGCCACCGGTGACGGAGTTGACGAACTCGTAGCCGGAGGCGACACCGTCCTCGGACAGCAGCGGCTCAAGGTCGATCTTGACCTTGGCGAACTGGCCCGAACCACCCGTCTGCTTCTTGTGGGTGTAGACGTGACCTTCGACCTTCTTGCGAATGGTCTCGCGGTAGGCCACCTGGGGCTTACCGATGTTGGCCTCGACCTTGAACTCGTCACGCATGCGGTTGACCAGCACCTCAAGGTGCAGCTCGCCCATGCCGGAGATCACGGTCTGACCGGTCTGGTCGTCCGTGGCCACCTGGAAGGAGGGGTCCTCCTCGGCCAGGCGCTGGATCGCGATGCCCAGCTTCTCCTGGTCGCTCTTGGTCTTCGGCTCGATGGCCACCTCGATGACCGGAGCCGGGAAGGTCATGGACTCCAGGACGATGGGCGACGCCTGGTCGCACAACGTCTCACCGGTGGTGGTGTCCTTCAGACCCATGACGGCGACGATGTCGCCGGCACCGGCGCTGGGGATCTCCTCGCGCTTGTTGGAGTGCATCCGGTAGACCTTGCCGATGCGCTCCTTGCGGCCCTTGATGCTGTTCAGCACCTGGGTACCGGCCTGGAGGACACCGGAGTAGATCCGCACGTAGGAGAGCTTGCCCAGGTGGGGGTCGCTGACGACCTTGAAGGCCAGGGCGGAGAACGGCTCGTCCACGCTCGGCTTGCGCTGGAGCTTGGTCTCCTCGGTCTCGTCCTTGGGGTCGTGGCCCTCGATGGCCTCGACGTCCATGGGCGAGGGGAGGTAGGCGATGACCGCGTCGAGCAGGGGCTGCACGCCCTTGTTCTTGAACGCGGTGCCGCAGACCACGGGCACGGCGGTGCCGGCGATGGTGGCACGACGGATCGCGGTGACGAGCTGCTCCTCGGTGGGCTCCTGGCCCTCGAGGTACATCTCCATGATCTCGTCGTCGGCGTCGGCCAGCGTCTCGATGAAGGACTCGCGAGCCTCGCGAGCGGCCTCGACGTGGGTGTCCGGGATGTCGACGGTGTCGTACATCTCGCCCAGCGGCGTCTCGGCGCTCCAGAGGTAGGCCTTCATCTTCACGAGGTCGATGACGCCCTGGAAGTCGCTCTCCGCACCGATGTTCAGCTGGATCGGCATGGCGTTCGCGCCGAGGCGCTCACGGAACATGTCGACACAACGCTGGAACTCGGCCCCGATCTTGTCCATCTTGTTGACGAAGCAGATACGGGGAACGCCGTAGCGGTCGGCCTGACGCCAGACCTGCTCCGACTGGGGCTCGACGCCTTCCTTGGCGTCGAACACCGCGACGGCACCGTCGAGCACACGCAGCGACCGCTCGACCTCGACCGTGAAGTCGACGTGGCCGGGCGTGTCGATGATGTTGATGGTGGTGTCGTTCCACTGGGTGGTGATCGCAGCCGAGGTAATGGTGATACCCCGCTCCTGCTCTTCCTTCATCCAGTCCATCGTCGAGGCGCCATCGTGCGTCTCGCCGAGCTTGTGGTTGACACCGGTGTAGTAGAGGATCCGCTCGGTCGTCGTCGTCTTGCCCGCGTCGATGTGGGCCATGATGCCGATATTGCGGACCTTCTCAAGGTCTAGCAATGTCTTAGCCATGAGGCTCGTCCTTCGGTCTGTTCAGGTCCAGCCGCTTTACCAGCGGTAGTGGGCGAAGGCCTTGTTCGACTCGGCCATCTTGTGCGTGTCCTCACGCTTCTTGACGGCCGCACCGAGACCGTTGCTGGCGTCGACGAGCTCGTTCATCAGACGCTCGGTCATGCTCTTCTCACGACGCTGACGCGAGTAGGAGACCAGCCAGCGCAGGGCCAGCGTGGTGGACCGGGAGGCGCGAACCTCGACCGGAACCTGGTAGGTCGCGCCACCGACACGGCGGCTGCGGACCTCAAGCGCGGGCTTGACGTTGTCCAGAGCTCGCTTCAGAACGACGAGCGGGTCCTGACCGGTCTTCTCACGAGCGCCCTCGAGGGCGTCGTAGACGACGCTCTGAGCGATGGAGCGCTTACCGTCGAGCAGCACCTTGTTGATCAGTGCGGTGACGAGCGGCGAGCCGTAAACCGGGTCGGTGATGAGCTGGCGCTTCGGCGCCGGGCCCTTGCGCGGCATGCTTACTTCTCCTTCTTGGCGCCGTAGTGACTACGGGCCTGCTTGCGGCCCCGGACACCCTGGGTGTCGAGCGAACCGCGGACAATTCGGTAGCGGACACCCGGCAGGTCCTTCACACGACCACCGCGAACAAGCACGATGCTGTGTTCCTGAAGGTTGTGACCAATGCCGGGGATGTAGGCCGTGACCTCGATGCCGCTGCTCAGCTTGACGCGAGCGACCTTACGCAGAGCGGAGTTCGGCTTCTTGGGCGTAGTGGTGTAGACACGCGTGCACACACCACGACGCTGCGGACTCCCCTTCAGCGCCGGGGTCTTGTTCTTTGCGACCTTGTCCTGTCGGCCCTTGCGGACCAGCTGCTGGATGGTGGGCACCGCGTCTCCGTCTTCCTCGTGACCTACGCCGGTTCTCGTAGCCGATATCGCTATTGACCTGCTGAATTTCCCGAAACTCCCCGACCCCCGCAGTCGGGCGTGTCGACCTCGTTCCCGAACACGGGAACGGAAGCACACCCGGCCATGAGGCCGATTCGCAGGAGAGGGGTTCACATGCGCCGCGCGCCTCGTATCCGTCCCGTAAAAGGACTGGGGGCACCGCGCACATGTGTGACCCGTCGACTCACGGGCACAATCACACAGGCTACCGCTACCAGACCAGGCGGTCAAAACGGTGTGCGAGTTAGCGAGAACAAACGGAACCGGTTCTCGCGTAGCCGTGGGTCACCCCTAGTCTACGCGCTCTCCGACTCGTTTCGCCCCAGGTTTCCCCTGGAATGTGGCTGGAGGGCCCTCACAAGAGAACGGCCGCTTCCGGAGGGCCCATTCTCCCCCCGAAAGCGGCCGTCTGGCTACAGAATCACCAAGATCGCGACGGAGATCACCGTCACCACGATGCCGGCCACCGCGAATACGGTGCCGGTCGTGATCAGACCGAGTCCATCGAGGGTCCCCCGCGACCCCCGGATCTCCTTCTTGGCCCTGGGTCCCGTGACGAACAACGCGAGGATCGCGGTGATCACACCGAGGAACGGGATCAGCGAGGCGACGCCCAGCCACAGGGTCCGCATCGCACCCGGATCGGTGTCGGCCAGGAAGTCGACGCTGTCGTAACCGGGATAGGAGTCGCCGGCCTCTCCCCCGAGGGGGCGGTCCTCGAAGCCCGGGAAGTCCTCAACGATCCGGTCACGGCGGCGACGGCTCGACCTCGGACGTTCGGTCATCCCGTAGTCGGCGGGGGTGAAGCCGTCCTCGTACTCGGGATCCCCCTCTTCGGCGACCTGTTCCTCCGCGGCCTCGTACCGGGGCTCCGGGCCGTCGTCCGGAGCGTCGCTCCAGGCGTCGGCGGGGCCCTGCGGGTGGGACCCGAAGGGTGACGCCAGGTCGGAGGGGAGCCCGGCCACGGGCGGGGTGGGGCGGTCGTCGAAACCGAGCTCGTCCCGAACCCGATCGTCGTAACCCTGGTCACCGTAGGCGCGGTCCTCGTAGGCCTGCTCCTGGTAGGCCCGGTCGCCGAAGCCCTGCTCCGGGTACCCCGGCTCCCGATGGCCCTGGTCGATGTACCCCTGGTCCGCGTATCCACGGTCGTAGTAGGCCGGTTCGTCGTAGCCGCCGATGTTCCTGTCACCGCCCGCGGGCGCCTCCGGAGCACGGTCGATCGAACGCGCGCCGGCCGTCCCGTAGTCGTCGAGGCCACGACCGTCGAACCCGAGTTCGTCGTGGGGCATCGCGGGTCCGGTGCCGGTCCCGTACCCCAACGGTTCCTCGTCGTAGGCGGGTGAGCCGAACATCCGGGTGGCGTTGTCGGCGCCCCTGCTCCAGGAGGGTTCCTCGACCGGGTCCGGGCCGTATCCCCCCGGTTCCTCGGTCTCCCTGGCCTTGGCCCGCGACTGCATGTTCGCGATCGCGGCGAGCGGGTCCTCGGATGAGGGCACCGCCGCGGACAGTGCTCCGGTATCGGGGCCGTTGTCCCCTTCGGTACCGACCTCGTCCAGACCGGTGGGCTCGAATCCGCTCTCGCCACGACGACGCCGCTCGGCGTCCCGGACCACGTCCGGCAACCGCGGGTCGTCGCGGTCGAACGCCCAGGTGTTGCCACTGCCGGTGCCCAGACCCCCGTCGTCTGCGGGCATCGAGTACCTGGAAGGGGCGGAGAGCTCGTCGTAGGGCTCCGTGTACCTTTCGCCGGGCCGCTCCGCCTCCTCGACCGGGAACGCCTCGTGGCGGCGATCCTCCAGGTAGGAGGGAGCGGGGTCGTGCCAACGCTCCGGCTCGGACCCGGCCCAGGGCTCGGCCGCACCGGTGCTCCCTCGATCCGGCACGGGGCTCGGGCCCGGGGTCCAATCGTCCAGACCATCGGTGTCGTACCGGGGCACCGGGTTCTCCGCGGCAGCGGTGTCGGCCGCCCACACGTCCGCGGACCGCGCACCGGGGGTCGCCTCATTCGCCCAGGAGTCCTGGGCGGCAACGGGACCGTTCTCCTCCGATTCCTCGGGCGGCAACGGGACCTGCGCGCTGGCGGCGATGCCCGGATAGCCTCCGGTCCGGCTCTCGCCCTCCTCCGGCTCCCAAGCGGGCTCACGCTCGAACTCACGCTCGGGCTCGACGCCCCACGACGGTTCCGCTCCGGGAGGGACCTCGGAGGACACGTTCTCCGAGGGGGAGACCGTGTTCTCGTCGTGCCGGGGCCACCGCGGCTCGGCGGGGTCCCGGGGTTCGGTGGACGGCTCCCAGGACGGCACTCGCGAAGCCGAGGCTCCGGCCGGGATCTCCCCGGTCGGGGCACCCCACTCGGGGTGCGTGTTCGGCACCGAGGGCTCGACCGGCGTCGAGGACGTGTTCGGAGACTCCCAGGCGGGCGGACGCTCACCCGGGATACGTGTCACCGGTTGATAGGCACCACTACCCGCACCCGGGTAGGAGATGCCGGGCGGCCCCTGGGGCTCGGGGCTTACCGCGGGGGGTGTGGGCGGAGCGCCCAGCGCGTCAGGGTAGGGCTCCACCAGGGCCGGACGCGACGTGCTCAGCCCCGAGTACCCGCCGCTGTCGGGAAAGACCGCGGCCGCTTCATTCGGGGCGTCGCCCTCGGGCTCCGCCCCTTCATTGTCCATGGGGTCCTGGTAATCGGACTGTGTTCGGAAACGGTTCTCACTGGGCTTGAACCAGGAGTCCGCGTCCTCTCCGGACGACCGGTTCCCCGGCTCTCCGCCCCCGTTATCGTTCACTTGCCTGCTCTCCCGCCGGCGCCGTGGCGCCCTCTCCCCGTCAACACAGCGGTGTGTCGACCCACAACGACGAAACGGCGGCGGAGCCACCCCCCGTGATGGGGGTGGCCGACCGCCGCCGTCAGCTCAGCCAACGTTCAGTTCGGCTGCTTACCGGTTGTACGGCCCGAAGTCGTACTCCTCCAGCGGCACGGCCTCTCCCGAACCCTGCCCGAAGGTGTACTCACTCGGCTCCTCGTAGCCGGACACCGAGTACATCGAGGCCTTGGCCTCCTCGGTCGGCTCGACCCGAATGTTCCGGTACTGCGGAATGCCCGTACCGGCCGGGATGAGCTTACCGATGATCACGTTCTCCTTGAGGCCGAGCAGTGGGTCGCTCTTGCCGTGGATCGCGTTCTCGGTGAGCACCCGGGTGGTCTCCTGGAAGGAGGCCGCGGACAGCCAGGACTCCGTGGCCAGCGAGGCCTTGGTGATCCCCAGCAGGACCGGACGCCCGGCGGCGGGCTGGCCGCCCTCGGACACCACGCGCCGGTTGATGCGCTCGAACTTGGGCCGCTCGACCATCTCACCGGGCAGCAGCTCGGTGTCGCCGGACTCCAGGATGTTCACTCGCTTGAGCATCTGGCGAACGATGATCTCGATGTGCTTGTCGTGGATGGACACACCCTGCGACTTGTACACCTCCTGGACCTCCGACACGAGGTGCTGCTGCACCGCGCGCGGGCCCTGGATGCGAAGCACCTCGTGCGGGTTGATCGCACCCTGGATGAGCTGCTGACCGACCTTGACGTGGTCTTCGTCGGTCACCAGGAGCTGGGCACGCATCGGGACCGGGTAAGCGATCTCGTCGGTGCCGTCGTCCGGGATGACGACGATCTTGCGGCTCTTCTCGGTGTCATCGATCCGGATCCGGCCCTCCATCTCGGAGATCGGGGCCACACCCTTGGGGATGCGGGCCTCGAAGAGCTCCTGGACACGGGGCAGACCGTGGGTGATGTCCAGACCGGCCGAACCACCCATGTGGAAGGTACGCATGGTCAGCTGGGTACCGGGCTCACCGATGGACTGTGCAGCGATGATACCGATCGCCTCACCGACGTCCACCGGCTTGCCGGTCGCCATGGAGCGGCCGTAGCAGGTGGTGCAGACGCCGATCTTCGCCTCACAGGTCAGCGACGAGCGGATGCGCACCCGGGTGACCCCGGCGGCGACCAGCTTGTCGATGTTCTGCTCGGAGGTGTCGGACAGGGCGGGCAGCACCACGTTGCCGTCGGCGTCCAGCACGTCCTCGGCGAGGGTACGGCCGAAACCGGTGTTCTCGACGTTGTGCTTACGACCGACGACGCCGGCGGCGTTCTTCTCACCGATCTCGTGCCACAGGGAACGGTCGGTGTTGCAGTCCACCTCACGGACGATGACGTCCTGGGCGACGTCCACCAGACGACGGGTCAGGTAACCCGAGTCGGCGGTACGCAGCGCGGTGTCGGCCAGACCCTTGCGCTGACCGTGCGTGGAGATGAAGTACTCCAGAACGGACAGGCCCTCACGGTAGGAGGACTTGATCGGACGCGGGATCGTCTCACCCTTGGTGTTGGAGACCAGACCACGGATACCGGCGATCTGGCGCACCTGCATCGGGTTACCACGCGCACCGGACTGGACCATCATCCACACCGGGTTGTCGGCGGGGAAGTTGTCCTCCATGTTCTTGGCGACCTCGGCGGTCGCCTCGGTCCACAGCTCCGTGAGCTCCTTGCGGCGCTCATCGTCGGTGATCAGACCACGGTCGTACTCGCGCTGCAGCTTGTCGGCCTTGCCGTCGTACCGGGCGAGGATCTCGCCCTTCTGCGGCGGCGCGACGACGTCCTCGATGCCGATGGTCAGACCGGACCGGGTGGCCCAGCGGTAACCGGCGTCCTTGAGGGCGTCCAGGGTCGTGGCGACCTGGACCTTCGGGTAGTTCTCGGCGAGGTCGTTGACCAGCGTCGAGACCTGCTTCTTGCCCACCTGGAAGTTGACGTACGGGTAGTCGACCGGAGTGGCCTCGTTGAAGAGGTACCGACCCAGGGTCGTCTCCAGCACGTACACGTCGCCCTGTTCCCAGCCCTCGGGCGGGGTCCAGTCCTTGGGCGCGGGAGCTCCGTCCGCGATCCGCAGGCGGATCTTCGCCTGCAGGTCGAGGTGGCCCAGGTCGAAGGCCATGATGGCCTCCGACGGCGAGCGGAACGCACGGCCCTCGCCCGCGGCGCCGGCCCTCTCCGTCGTCAGGTAGTACAGACCGATGATCATGTCCTGGGTGGGCATGGTCACGGGCTTGCCGTCGGACGGCTTGAGGATGTTGTTGGTGGCCAGCATCAGCAGCCGCGCCTCGGCCTGGGCCTCGGCGGACAGCGGCAGGTGCACGGCCATCTGGTCACCGTCGAAGTCCGCGTTGAACGCGGTGCACACGAGCGGGTGGATCTGGATGGCCTTGCCCTCGACCAGCTGCGGCTCGAAGGCCTGGATGCCCAGGCGGTGCAGCGTCGGGGCACGGTTGAGCAGAACCGGGTGCTCGGTGATGACCTCTTCGAGGACGTCCCAAACGACCGGGCGGGACCGCTCGACCATGCGCTTGGCGCTCTTGATGTTCTGCGCGTGGTTCAGGTCGACCAGACGCTTCATCACGAACGGCTTGAACAGCTCCAGGGCCATCTGCTTGGGCAGACCGCACTGGTGCAGCTTCAGCTGCGGGCCGACGACGATGACCGAACGGCCGGAGTAGTCGACTCGCTTACCGAGCAGGTTCTGACGGAACCGACCCTGCTTACCCTTCAGCATGTCGGACAGCGACTTGAGCGGACGGTTACCGGGACCGGTGACCGGGCGCCCACGGCGGCCGTTGTCGAACAGCGCGTCGACGGCCTCCTGGAGCATCCGCTTCTCGTTGTTGACGATGATCTCGGGCGCGCCCAGGTCCAGAAGCCGCTTGAGTCGGTTGTTCCGGTTGATGACACGGCGGTACAGGTCGTTGAGGTCGGAGGTCGCGAAGCGGCCACCGTCCAGCTGCACCATCGGACGCAGGTCCGGCGGGATGACCGGGATGCAGTCCAGCACCATGCCCATGGGGCTGTTGGTGGTGTTGAGGAACGCCGAGACGACCTTGAGCCGCTTCAGGGCACGGGCCTTCTTCTGACCCTTGCCGGTACGGATGGTCTCCCGGAGCTTCTCGGCCTCCTCGTCCAGCTCGAAGTTGGACAGGCGGTCCTGGATGGCCTGAGCGCCCATGCCACCACGGAAGTACTTCCCGAAGCGGTCCCGCATCTCGCGGTAGAGCATCTCGTCGCCCTCGAGGTCCTGGACCTTGAGGTTCTTGAACCGGTTCCAGACCTCGTCGAGGCGGTCGATCTCACGCTGAGCGCGGTCGCGCAGCTGGCGCATCTCACGCTCGGCGCCCTCGCGCACCTTGCGGCGCGCGTCGCCCTTGGCACCCTGCTCTTCGAGCTCGGCCAGGTCGGTCTCCAGCTTGCGGTGACGCTCCTCCAGGGTGGAGTCGCGACGCTGCTCCAGGTGCTGCTTCTCGACCGAGATCCGAGCCTCTAGCGACTGCAGGTCGCGCTCACGGCCCTCGGTGTCCACCCACGTGACCATGTAGGCGGCGAAGTAGATGATCTTCTCGAGATCCTTCGGCGCCAGGTCCAGCAGGTAGCCCAGGCGAGAGGGCACACCCTTGAAGTACCAGATGTGCGTGACGGGAGCGGCCAGCTCGATGTGGCCCATCCGCTCACGGCGCACCTTGGCGCGGGTCACCTCGACGCCGCAGCGCTCACAGATGATGCCCTTGAAGCGGACACGCTTGTACTTACCGCAGTAGCACTCCCAGTCCCGGGTCGGACCGAAGATCTTCTCGCAGAAGAGTCCGTCCTTCTCGGGCTTGAGGGTCCGGTAGTTGATGGTTTCGGGCTTCTTGACCTCGCCGTGCGACCACTGGCGGATGTCCTCGGCCGTCGCGAGACCGATGCGCAGCTCGTCGAAGAAGTTGACGTCGAGCACTTAATTCGTCCCCTGCTCTCGAAGAATGCGGAAGTTAGACCTCTTCGACACTGCTCGGCTCACGCCTACCCAGGTCGATTCCCAGTTCTTCCGCGGCGCGGAAGACGTCCTCGTCACTGTCCCGCATCTCGATGGACATACCGTCACTGGACAGCACCTCCACGTTCAGACAGAGCGACTGCATCTCCTTGATGAGCACCTTGAAGGACTCAGGGATGCCCGGTTCGGGGATGTTCTCGCCCTTGACGATGGCCTCGTAGACCTTGACGCGGCCCACCACGTCGTCGGACTTGATGGTGAGCAGCTCCTGAAGCGCGTAGGCGGCACCGTAGGCCTCCAGCGCCCAGACCTCCATCTCACCGAAGCGCTGACCACCGAACTGTGCCTTACCACCCAGCGGCTGCTGCGTGATCATGGAGTACGGACCGGTGGAGCGGGCGTGGATCTTGTCGTCCACGAGGTGGTGGAGCTTCAGGATGTACTTGTAACCGACGGAGATCGGCTCGGCGAAGGGTTCGCCGGTGCGGCCGTCGAACAGACGCGCCTTACCGTCGGTGTTGATGAGACGGTTGCCGTCCGCGTTCGGACGGACCGACTTGAGCAGACCGCTGAGCTCGGGGCCCTCCAGGCCGTCGAAGACCGGGGTGGCCACTCGCGAGTTCGGTTCGACCTCCGAGGCGCCGACCGCGTGGAGCGTCTTCTCCCATTCCTCTTCCGTGCCCTCGACGGACCAGCCGTTCTTGGCCAGCCAACCGAGGTGGACCTCAAGGACCTGACCGACGTTCATTCGGCCGGGCACACCGAGCGGGTTGAGGATGATGTCGACGGGAGTGCCGTCCTCCAGGAAGGGCATGTCCTCCTGGGGCAGGATCTTGGCGATGACGCCCTTGTTGCCGTGACGACCGGCGAGCTTGTCACCATCGGTGATCTTGCGCTTCTGGGCGACGTAGACGCGAACCATCTCGTTCACGCCGGGCGCGAGCTCGTCACCGTCCTCGCGGCTGAAGACGCGCACGCCGATGACCTTGCCGGTCTCACCGTGCGGAACCTTCAGGGAGGTGTCGCGGACCTCTCGGGCCTTCTCACCGAAGATCGCGCGCAGCAGGCGCTCCTCCGGGGTCAGCTCGGTCTCACCCTTGGGCGTGACCTTGCCGACGAGGATGTCACCGTCGACGACCTCGGCGCCGATCCGGATGATGCCCCGGTCATCGAGGTCGGCCAGGACCTCCTCGCTGACGTTGGGGATCTCCCGGGTGATCTCCTCCGGGCCCAGCTTGGTGTCACGGGCGTCGACCTCGTGCTCCTCGATGTGGATCGAGGAGAGGACGTCGTCCTGCACCAGACGCTGGGAGAGGATGATGGCGTCCTCGTAGTTGTGCCCCTCCCAGGACATGTACGCCACGAGGAGGTTCTTGCCCAGCGACATCTCGCCCTGGTCCGTGGAGGGACCGTCGGCGAGGACCTGACGCTCCTCGATCCGCTGGCCCTCGTGGACGATGGGGCGCTGGTTGAAGCAGGTGCCCTGGTTGGAGCGCTGGAACTTGCCCATCCGGTACGTCTTGCGCGTGCCGTCGTCGGCCATCACGGTGACGTAGTCGGCGGTGACGTCCTCGACCACACCGGCCTTCTCCGCGAGGAGGACCTCGCCGGCGTCGGTGGCGGCGCGGTACTCCATACCGGTGCCGACGAACGGCGACTCGGCGCGCAGCAGCGGCACGGCCTGGCGCTGCATGTTGGAACCCATGAGCGCGCGGTTGGCGTCGTCGTGCTCCAGGAACGGGATCATGGCGGTGGCCACCGACACCATCTGGCGCGGCGACACGTCCATGTAGTCGACCTCGTCGGTGCTGACCTGCTCGAACTCCCCGCCCTTACGACGGACGAGCACACCGGCCTCGGCGAAGCTCCCATCGGCGTTCAACGGGGTGTTGGCCTGCGCGATGACGCACAGGTCCTCCTCGTCGGCGGTGAGGTAGTAGACCTCGTCGGAGACCTTACCGTCGATGACCTTGCGGTACGGGGTCTCCACGAAGCCGAAGGAGTTCACTCGGCCGTAGGCGGCGAGCGAACCGATCAGACCGATGTTGGGACCCTCAGGGGTCTCGATCGGGCACATGCGGCCGTAGTGGGACGGGTGGACGTCTCGGACCTCGAAGCCCGCGCGCTCACGGGAGAGACCGCCCGGACCCAGCGCCGAGAGGCGACGCTTGTGGGTCAGGCCCGCGAGCGGGTTGGTCTGGTCCATGAACTGGGACAGCTGCGAGGTGCCGAAGAACTCCTTGATGGAGGCCACGACGGGACGGATGTTGATCAGGGTCTGCGGCGTGATCGCCTCGACGTCCTGGGTGGTCATCCGCTCGCGGACGACGCGCTCCATACGGGCCAGGCCCAGGCGGACCTGGTTCTGGATGAGCTCGCCGACGGTGCGCAGGCGACGGTTGCCGAAGTGGTCGATGTCGTCGGTCTCGATCGGACGGAGGCCGAGGACGGTCTCCTTCTCGACCTCACCCGCGTGCAGGCGGACGAGGTAGTCGATCGTGGAGACGATGTCCTCTTCGGTGAGGGTCCCCTGCGTGAACTCGGTGTCCAGGCCGAGCTTCTTGTTGATCTTGTAACGACCGACCTTGGCCAGGTCGTAGCGCTTGGGGTTGAAGTACAGGTTCTCCAGCAGCGCCTGAGCCGACTCCTTCGTGGGCGGCTCTCCCGGGCGCAGCTTGCGGTAGATGTCCAGCAGCGCGTCGTCGGTACCCGCGGTGGGGTCCTTCTCCAGGGTGTTGCGGATCGACTCGTACTGGCCGAAACGCTCCAGGATCTGGTCGGTGGTCCAGCCGAGGGCCTTGAGCAGGACGGTGACGCCCTGCTTGCGCTTACGGTCGATGCGAACACCGACGAAGTCGCGCTTGTCGACCTCGAACTCCAGCCAGGCACCACGGGACGGGATGACCTTGCACCCGAACAGGTCCTTGTCGGAGGTCTTGTCGACGGAGGTGTCGAAGTAGACACCCGGGGACCGAACCAGCTGGGACACGACGACGCGCTCGGTGCCGTTGATGATGAAGGTGCCCTTGACGGTCATGAGCGGGAAGTCGCCCATGAACACCGTCTGGCTCTTGATCTCACCGGTGTCGTTGTTGATGAACTCCGCCGTGACGAACATCGGGGCGGAGTAGGTCATGTCCTTGTCCTTGCACTCCTCTTCGGAGTACTTGGGCGGTTCGAACCGGTGGTCACGGAACGAAAGGGACATCGTGCCCGAGAAGTCCTCGATCGGGCTGATCTCCTCGAAGATCTCTTCGAGACCGGACTGCTCCGAAACGTCCTTGCGGCCGGCGGCGCGGGCCGTCTCGCCCCGCGTCTTCCACGTGTCGTTGCCCAGCAGCCAGTCGAACGACTCGGTCTGCAGGGCCAGAAGATTGGGAACCTCAAGGGGTTCCTGGATACGGGCGAAAGAAACGCGGTGCGGACCAAGGGCGTTAGCGGAGGCGTTGCGCGAGGCTGCCAACAGGGGTCCTTCCGAAGGCTTGTGGCGGTTGAAGCGCGCACGCCAGACGATCCGTCACGAGAAGGACCGCCGCAACGCGGTTGAGACGGTCACTTCGAGCGGGAGCGGGCATTGTCGGAGCTTCCGGAGTAACAAACGGAAACGACGAAAAGCCGTTCACCGACACAGGGATCACCAAAGGGCAGCGCAAAAGAGCAGTGTAGCCGAACACTACACCGCTGTCCACTCACGGTCCACGGCGCCACTCACGACACCGGCAGGATCACCCCTGGAGGGCGATCCGTCAAGCCCGGTGGCCGCCGAACGCCACCGCACACGCCCCCGGGGGAAAGGCCCTGGACCATCAGGGTGAAACAGCGCGCCTGCCCTGGCCCCACGGGGGATTGTGAGCCAACGGACACCCGGAAGGATTCCCTCGCCCAAGGCGGGTAAACACTCCCCAACGGGTCCGTCAGGATTCCCGGGACGGGAGATTATCGCGTCCGAGGGACAGTTCGCACACGCGTACCCCTCCGTTCCCGGTTTCCCCTGGTCCGAGGGCCCGGGGACCGCAACAGCTTCGCACACCGAAGTCCCGTGTCCTGGCACGGACACGGCCGCGCCACGACAAAGGGGACGTTCGTTCCCGCTCGACCCGCGTACCGGCCACCCATGGGCCCGGGCCCTTCGACCCCGACCCGAGGATGGACACGGACACGAAAAAACGGCCGCCCCTCCCCGAAGGGAGGAACGGCCGCTCAGCGTAGACCAGCGGGCGTCTGAGGCCCGCGAGGGACTACTTGAGGGTGACGGTGGCGCCGGCGCCCTCAAGGGCCTCCTTGGCCTTGTCGGCGTTCTCCTTGCTGGCAGCCTCCAGCACGGCCTTCGGAGCGTTGTCGACCAGGTCCTTGGCTTCCTTCAGGCCCAGGCTCGTGAGGCCGCGGACCTCCTTGATGACCTGGATCTTCTTGTCGCCGGCGGACTCGAGGACGACGTCGAACTCGGTCTGCTCCTCGGCGGCCTCTTCGGCACCGGCGCCACCGGGGGCGGCGACGGCGACGGCGGCCGGGGCGGCGGCGGTGACGTCGAACTTGTCCTCGAACAGCTTCACGAACTCGGAGAGCTCGAGAAGGGTCATCTCCTCGAACGCGGCAAGCAGGTCATCGTTGCTGAGCTTCGCCATGATGCGATCTCTCTTTCTCTCATGACACGCGCGCCAACGGCACAGCGTGCGAGCCAATGGCCGGGCGCCGTCGGCGCCCGCCGTGGTTCAAAAGGTTTAAGCGGCTTCCTCGGTGCGCTTGTCCGCCAGAGCCTGCGCGAGACGCACAGTCTTGGAGGGCAGCGCCTGGAAGACGGCGGCGGCCTGGCCCTGCTTGGCCTTGAGCGCACCGGCCAGCTTCGAGAGGAGAACCTCTCGGGACTCCAGATCGGCCAGCTTGGTGACCTGCTCGGCGTTCATCGACTTGCCGTCGACGACAGCGCCCTTGATCACCAGGGGCGAGTTCGCCTTCGCGAAGTCACGCAGACCCTTGGCGGCCTCGACGACGTCCCCGTGGACGAAGGCGATGGCGGACGGGCCTTCGAGCAGATCGGAGATCTGCTCGTCGACGCCGGCCTCCTTGACCGCGATCTTGGTCAGCGTGTTCTTGACGATGCGAAAACGCGTGCTCTGACCGAGGCTGTGGCGCAGTGCGGAAACCTGCGCGACAGTGAGCCCCCGGTATTCGGTCAGCACTGCGGCGTTCGACTCGCGGAGCTCGTCCGCGAGTTCGGCGACCGCGGCTGCCTTGTCCGGCCTCGCCATGGGACTCCTTCCAACAGTGAACGCTGGTTTTATCCCAAGGACTTCCACGATCGGCGTCAGCACGAGAAAAGCCCCGAACGCAAGGCGCACGGGGCATGTCCGCGTTCTTCCGCCCGTGTGCTCGGCACACGGGACCCGGAACGGGAAAGCTCTGGTGACACCTGCGCGGGCGCCCATCGAGGTGGGTCCTTAGGTCACCCGAGCGGGTGACGACCAGCGGTCTTCGGCAAGACCCAATGCTAACCGACGAATGGGAGTGCTCGACCATCGTTCCCACGCGGAAAGGATGTGATCGCCGGCACCCTCATCACCGTTCGGTGATGATCACGCACCCAACAGGAGAAATGTCCGAAGACACTGGGATCATGAGGCCAACTGGGCGTCCGCACTCATCGAGCGTGCCCACTCCCCCATAGCGAAAGTGATCCTTTCCCATGACGCGCACCCCGGCCCTGCTCTCCGCTGGAGCCTTCTCCCTCGTCCTGATGCTCACGGCCTGTGGAAACGACCCCGCCGAGGAGGAGACCACGGTCTCCACCGAGAAGCAGGAGGAGGAAGGCGGCGGGTCCCCCAAGGATCTCCTGGCCCAGGTCTTCGACAGCACCACCGAGATCACCAACTACACCCTCGACATCGACATGACGGCGCCCGACGTGGAGATGGGAATCCTCTACGAGGTGATGAACGATCCGGTGGCCACGCAGGCCACCATGTCCATGCCTCTCATGGGCGAGATGATGTTCGAGCTGATGTCCATGGGCGGTGAACTGCCGGACGGGGTGACCGCCGAAGACCTGAGCACCTACATCGTCATCTTCGAGGAGGGCTCGGACCCCTTGGTCGCCGACACGTACGGTCTCCAAGGGGATGCCCCCTGGATCCGCGGGGACGCGTCCACCATGGAACAGAACCCGAGCGACGCCTTCGACATCGAATCCCTGCCCGACCTCGTCGCCGCGTTCGCCACGCTCGACCAGATCGAGGAGACCGGAACCGAGGAGGTCGGCGGGATCGAGACCACCGTACTCCAAGGCAGCATGACCGAAGAGGAGATCAACGCCCTCGACGCCGAGCAGAAGCTCGCGGTCATCGAACTCCTCGGCTCGGTCAGCGGCACACTGGACGTCTCCTTGGCGGTCAGCGATGACGGCTTCCCGATGCGCATCGACTTCTCCGACGACCAGGCCGACGTCACGATGGAGTTCTCCGAGATCGGGTCGACCTCCTTCGAGATTCCCGCCGAGGAGCAGATCGGCTGATCCACTCCCCCACCAAGACACGGAACGGCCCCCGTCTCCCGAAGGAGCGGGGGCCGTTCTCATGCTTCACACAAGGCCCGGGAAGGCTTTAGGCGTCGAGCGGGATGCTCGGGCCCATCGTGGTGGAGACCACGGCCTTCTTGATGTAGCGGCCCTTGGCGGCGGACGGCTTGAGGCGGTTCACCTCATCGATCGCGGCCTGGTAGTTCTCGAGCAGCTTGGGCTCGTCGAACGAGGTCTTGCCGATGATGAAGTGCAGATTCCCGTGGCGGTCCACGCGGAACTCGATCTTGCCGCCCTTGATGTCGGTCACGGCCTTGGCCACGTCCGGGGTGACGGTGCCCGTCTTCGGGTTGGGCATGAGGCCACGGGGGCCCAGGACACGGCCGAGACGACCGACCTTGCCCATGAGGTCCGGGGTGGCCACGACGGCGTCGAAGTCGAGGAAGCCGTTCTGGACCTTCTGGACGAGCTCGTCGTCGCCGACGATGTCGGCGCCGGCGGCCCGAGCCTGCTCGGCACGCTCACCGGTCGCGAAGACCAGGACCCGAGCGGTCTTGCCGGTGCCGTTCGGCAGGTTCACGGTGCCGCGGACCATCTGGTCGGCCTTGCGCGGGTCGACGCCCAGGCGCAGGGCCACCTCGACGGTGGCGTCGAACTTGATGTTGCTGGTCTCCTTGGCCAGCTTCACGGCCTCGGCGGGGCTGTAAAGCCGGTCGCGGTCCACCAGGTTGGCGGCTTTGCGGTGGTTCTTGCTGCGCTTCACTCTGTTCTCCTACGGGAACGTGTGGTCCTTGGGCCGGCGCATGGCCCTGCCACTGTGGTTCTTGCCGTCGAGCAACCCCTGGTCGGGAGCTACTTGACCTCGATGCCCATGGAACGGGCGGTACCGGTGACGATCTTGGTCGCGGCCTCGATGTCGTCGGTGTTGAGGTCGGGCAGCTTGGTCTGCGCGATCTCACGGACCTGGTCGGCGGTGATGGAACCGCTGGTGCTGCGGCCCGGCTCACCGGACGCCTTGTCCATTCCGGCGGCCTTCAGGATCAGCTTGGGCGCCGGAGGCGTCTTGGTGACGAAGCTGAAGGAACGGTCCTCGTAGATGGAGATCTCTACGGGGATGACGTTGCCGCGCTGGGCCTCCGTAGCAGCGTTGTACTGCTTGCAGAAGTCCATGATGTTGACGCCGTGCGGACCGAGAGCGGTACCGACGGGGGGCGCCGGGGTCGCCTGACCGGCGGGCAGCTGCACCTTGACGAGTGCGGCGAGTTTCTTCTTCGGAGGCATATCGGGTCCTTTGCCTGATCTGCGTTGTGTACCGGCCCCTGCCTCCCTGACGGCACGTTCGGGCCGAAGGGCCACGTTCGTGCCGCTGCCGAAGGAGGCTTCCCCGCGCGAGGCGGGGGCCACGGCCCGTCGGGACCGGAAGGGCCGGGCGCGTGTTCGTCGGGCCGCTGGGCCTGCTGTGACACGCGACGGTGGGTCCGCCCTCGTCGAGGGTGGACCCACCAAGTCTACGTCGCCCGGACAGTGCTCCGGGCTGGTCGTGGAATGTACCCCACGACGTCAGATCTTGGCGACCTGGTTGAAGGAGAGTTCCACCGGGGTCTCACGACCGAAGATCGACACGAGCACCTTGAGCTTCTGGGTGTCGCCGTTGATCTCGCTGACGGTGGCGGGCAGGGTCGCGAACGGACCCTCCATGACGGTGACGGATTCTCCGACCTCGTAGGCGACGTCGGAGCGGGCCTCGCCGCCCGCGGTCTTGGCCTGCGGGGAGGATTCCGGCTCCACCTCCGGCTCGGGGGCCAGGAGCTTGGCGACCTCGGTCAGGCTCAGCGGGGCGGGCTTGTTGGACAGGCCCACGAAACCGGTGACGCCCGGGGTGTTGCGAATGGCCGACCAGGACTCGTCGGTCAGGTCCATGCGGACGAGCACGTAGCCGGGCAGGACCTTCTCGGTGACCTGCTGGCGCTTGCCGCTCTTGACCTCGGTGACCTCGTGCTCGGGCACCTCGACCTGGAAGATGTACTCCTCCATGTTGAGGGACTGGGTACGGCTCTCGACGTTCGCCTTGACGCGCTTCTCGTAGCCGGCGTAGGTGTGCACGACGTACCAGTCGCCGGGCAGCAGGACGAGTTCGTTCTTGAACTCCTCGACGGGGTCGAGGCGGGGCAACTCGGGCTCGGCTTCGGCCTCTTCGGCACTCTCGTCGGCTTCAGCGACCTCATCGGCCTCATCGGCGAACCCCGGGACGTCGCCATCGGCGTCCTGGGTCGGCTCGCCCGCCAGGCCGGTCTCTTCCGCCGACGACTGATCCGGCTCCTCTTCGGGGAAGTCGTCAGAGGTCAGTGGGGACTCGGACACGGCTGCTCTTTCTCTCGTCGGATTCGCTAGTGCGTGCGACGCACACCGAACAGGCCGTGCGTCGAACCCAGTTCTGCCAGCTTACGGTCTCTCAGGGCGACGCGGGACCAACGCGCGGACGAGGAAGGGCTTCCAGGGCGGAGTTGACGCGCCCTTGTCCCTGTGAGGATGGGTCGTGCCTTAGACGCTGGGCCGACCGAAGGTGCTGTAGAGCCAGGTGACGGCCTCACCGAAGGCGAAGTCGAGAAGGGAGACGTAGGCCAGGACCAACACGACGAACACCAGAACGACGATGGTGTAAGTGGTCAGTTCCTTGCGCGTGGGCCAGCGGACCTTGCGCAGCTCGTCGACGACCTGCTTGGTGAACGTCACCGGACCGGTACGACGCTTGGGCTCCTTCTCGGGCTTGGCGTCGGCGTCAGTCTGAGTCACCTGGGGTCCTTAGAGTCGCGGGCTGCTTGATTCCCCTGTAGTTCCGTTGCCCTCGCGGCGGGGTGACGACCGTGGTCGCCACCCCGATCCGCGCTCGGACTTGCAGGGCAGGAGGGACTCGAACCCCCAACCGCCGGTTTTGGAGACCGGTGCTCTGCCAATTGAGCCACTGCCCTTAGCGGAAACTGCGTTGCCCACCATAGCCGGTCCTGAGAGTCGTCGCACAACCTCGAAGGTGTGACGCCTGCGTAACGAACCGGCCGACGCGAACGAGTGTACGCCTATCCGAGGCCCACGACCAAACCGGTTCCGCCGGTCCGGACACCCGAGGTGACCTTCCCCGCCCGAGGAAGTGACCTTCCCCCCGACGTCGTGGATGAGCGCATGACACCATGGGAACATGACTGATCGACCCCGTGTCTCTGCACGTATCAGCGCCATTTCCGAGTCCGCCACCCTCGCGGTGGACGCCAAGGCCAAGGCCATGAAGGCCGATGGCCGACCCGTCATCGGATTCGGCGCGGGGGAACCGGACTTCCCGACCCCCGACTACATCGTGGAAGCCGCGGTGGCCGCCGCCCGCGAGCCCCGCTTCCACCGCTACACCCCGGCCGGTGGCCTCCCCGAGCTGAAGAAGGCCATCGCCGAGAAGACCGAGCGCGACTCCGGCTACAAGGTCGATCCGGCCCAGATCCTGGTCACCAACGGTGGCAAGCAGGCCATCTACGAGGCCTTCGCCGCCCTGCTGGACCCGGGCGACGAGGTCATCGTGATCGCCCCGTACTGGACGACCTACCCGGAGTCGATCAAGCTCGCGGGCGGTGTGCCCGTCTACGTCGTCACCGACGAGAGCACCGGCTACCTGGCCTCGATCGAACAGTTGGAGGCGGCCCGCACCGACCGCACCAAGGTGCTGGTGTTCGTGTCCCCGTCCAACCCGACCGGCGCCGTCTACCCGCGCGAGCAGGTCCGCGCCATCGGCCGGTGGGCGAACGAGCAGGGCCTGTGGGTGCTGACCGACGAGATCTACGAGCACCTGGTCTACGGTGACGCCGAGTTCTCGTCGCTGCCCGTCGAGGTCCCCGAGATCGCCGACCGCACCATCATCGTCAACGGGGTCGCCAAGACGTACGCGATGACCGGCTGGCGCGTGGGGTGGATCATCGGTCCCAAGGACGTGGTCAAGGCCGCGAGCAACCTGCAGTCGCACGCCACCTCCAACGTCGCGAACGTGTCGCAGGCCGCCGCCGTGGCCGCCCTCTCCGGCGACCTGACCGCCGTCGACGAGATGCGGAAGGCGTTCGACCGTCGTCGCCGGACCATCGTGCGGATGCTCAACGAGATCGACGGCGTGGTCTGCCCGGAACCCGAGGGCGCGTTCTACGCGTACCCGTCGGTGAAGGGCGTGCTCGGCAAGAAGATCCGCGGCAGGGCCCCGAAGACCTCCACCGAGCTGGCCGAGCTCATCCTGGAGGAGGCCGAGGTCGCGGTGGTCCCGGGTGAGGCCTTCGGCACCCCCGGCTACCTGCGTCTGTCGTACGCGCTCAGCGACGAGGACCTCGTCGAGGGCGTGACCCGCGTGCAGAACCTGCTGGCCGAGGCCGAGTAGCGAACGCGGATGTGACGAGGGAGCCCCGGACCGGGTGGTCCGGGGCTCCCTCGTGTGCGGGGCGGGTCGCGCGGTTGTCGCCGTTCCCGGTGCGCGCGGTGTGATTCATACGGCAGGCTTGGGACATGGAGACACCGACCAGCGCCCGCCGGTTGGACCGGCTGCCCAAGGCCCACCTGCACCTGCACTTCACCGGGTCCATGCGCCACGACACACTCGTGGAGATGGCCGAGCGGCGGGGCGTGCATCTGCCCCAGGCCCTGGCCGAGGAGTGGCCGCCCGAACTGCGGGCCACAGACGAACGCGGCTGGTTCCGCTTCCAGCGCCTGTACGACATCGCCCGTTCGGTCCTACAGCGGCCAGAGGACATGTACCGCCTGTTGCTCGAAGCCGCCGAGGACGAACGGGAGGCCGGTTCGGGCTGGCTGGAGATCCAGGTCGACCCCAGCGGCTACGCTTCCCGCTTCGACGGGCTCACCGCCACCCTGGAACTCATCCTGGACGCGGCCCGCGTCGCCTCGGAGGCCACCGGTGTGGGCATCGGGATCATGGTGGCGGCCAACCGCACCCGGCATCCGTTGGACGCCCGTGCCCTGGCCCGGCTCGCTCGCCAGTACGCGGGCAGGGGCGTGGTCTCGTTCGGGCTCAACAACGACGAGCGCCGCGGTCGCGCGCGCGACTTCGAGGCCGCCTTCCGGATCGCCAAGCGCGCCGGCCTGCTGTCGGCCCCGCACGGTGGCGAGCTGAACGGCCCGCTCAGCGTGCGCGAGTGCCTGGACGAGCTGGACGCCGACCGCATCGGCCACGGGGTCCGGGCCATCGAAGACCCGTATCTGGTGGAGCGGATCGCCACCCAGGAGGTCACCCTGGAGGTGTGCCCGACCTCCAACGTGGGTCTGGGCGTGGTGGAGAAGGTGGACCACCTGCCGCTGCGCAGGCTCTACGACGCGGGGGTGCCGATCGCCCTGGGCACCGACGACCCCCTGTTGTTCGGCCCCCGTCTACTGGAGCAGTACCGGATCGCCCGCGAGGTGTTCGGGTTCGGCGACCCCGAGCTCGCCGATCTGGCCCGCATGTCGATCCGTGGTTCGGGCGCCCCGGACTCGTTGAAGAAGGAGATGCTCTCGGGCGTGGACGACTGGCTGGCGGCTCCGCCCGCCGTTTAGCTCCCCTGGTTCCTCCGCCGGCGCTTGGGCCCATGGCCGAGGTCAGGCGAGGAGGGCCCAAGCGCCCTGGGCGAGCATGGCGGCGCCGGCGACGAAGAACAGCACCGCGGCGCCGATCCTGATCGCCCTCTCGGGCAGCTTCTTGCCGAGGACGGCGCCGATGGCGATCGCGATCCCGTCGGCGGCGACCATGCCGACCGTGGAGCCGATCCACACCGGGAGCCAGTGGTGCTGGGTGCCGACGGTGATGGTGGCGAGCATGGTCTTGTCCCCGAGTTCGGCGACGAAGAAGATCAGGGCCACGGTCATGAAGGCGGAGCGGATCCGGCGGGAGGCGGCGCGTTCCTCGTCCTTGGCGGTCATCTCGTCGCCGCGCAGGGTCCACAGACCGAAGAAGAGGAAGGCCAGACCGGCGGCGAGGGTGAGCCAGTCGGTGGGCAGGGTCGCACCGAGGACCTCCGCGATGAAGACGCTGCCCAGGTGGACCACGGCGGTGGCGGCGGTGATGCCGAGGATGACCGTGAGGACGCGGTGGCGCGAGGCCAGGGACATCGCGACCAACTGGGTCTTGTCACCCATTTCCGCGATGAAGATGGCCACCGTGCTGAAACCGAGAGCGGCGAGAAAAGCCGACATGCTACTCCAACTGTCCTGGTTGGGCAGAAGGAGGCGGAGAACGCCCCTTCAACCCGGTCGATTCCTACCGGGTCAAAGGTCTCGTCCGCCCGCCTGAGCTGGGCTCACGCGGCCGGGACGGAAGGTCCAGTATGTCGACCGCGCGCATTGGGGACTACTCCCCTTCGACACGGCCGACATTACCAGCGGCTTTTTTTATCGGCAATTCGTTGATTCAGCGAATTGTTCAATTCGGCGAGGTGGAAAAGTGAGTTGGGAACGCCCAACTCCTTTCTTCGGAGCGTCGCTCCAGGCCGTATCGGGCGCGGTGCCGGACCTACAGGCTCACACCGACCATGACCGGCTCGTTGACCAGGCGCACCCCGAAGGCGGCCTCGACCCCGGCGCGCACCTCGCGGGCCAGGTCGAGCAGGTCGGCCGTGCTCGCACCACCGGGGTTGGTCAGGGCGAGGGTGTGCTTGCCGGAGATCCGCGCGGGACCGTCGCCGTAGCCCTTGGTGAATCCGGCCCGGTCGATCAGCCAGGCGGCGGAGAGCTTCACGTTGCCCTCGTCGTCGGGGTGCCCGGGGATCTCGGCGTCCGATCCCAGGCGTTCGAGGGCGCGCTCACGGAAGGCCGCGTACCGTTCCGGCGACAGGATCGGGTTGGTGAAGAACGAACCGGCGCTGCGGGTGTCCGGGTCGGCCGGGTCCAGCACCATGCCCTTGCCCCGACGCAGACCCAGGACGACCTCCCTGGCCTTCTCCAGCGGCACCCGCTCCCCCGCTTCGACGCCCATGGTGCGGGCGACCTCGGCGTAGCGCACGGGACGGCTGAGCGGTGCGCGACGCAGTTCGAAGACCACCTCGCACACCACGTAGCGGTCGTGGCCCTTGAAGGAACTGTCCCGGTAGGTGAACCCGCAGTCGGCGTTGGACATGGTCACCAGGTCACCGGTGGCGCGGTCCAGGACCAGCACCTCACGGATGGTCTGGCCGACGTCCTGGCCGTAGGCGCCGACGTTCTGGATGGGGGTGGAGCCGACCCGACCGGGGATGCCGGAGAGGAACTCGATGCCGTTGAGGCCCTCGGCGACGGCCCGTTCGACCAGGGGGTCCCAGTCCACGCCCGCGTCCGCGCGCAGCAGGACGACGGTCTCACCGGTCTCCGGGTCGGTCCCGGCCTCGGTCAGGGTGACCCCCTGGGAGGCGACCAGGATCACGGTTCCGGGGAAGCCGTCGTCGGCGATCACCAGGTTACTGCCGCCGCCCAGGACGAGCACCCGTTCACCGGCCCGCTCCGCGTCGGTGACCAGGCGGACCAGTTCGTCGGTCGTGGCTGCGGGGTGAAAGGCCTTGGCTGGACCACCCAGACCGAGCGTGGTGTGGTCGGCGAGCATCGTGGACACGGGCGTGGTACCTCTTCGTTCTCTGGAGGGTCAGGCGAGACGGACGACGGCGGTGGCCTTGGCGAGGACCTTGGCGCCACCGGACCGGGCGGTCAGCGCAACGGTGACGGTTCCGTCGTCGTTCTTGGACTTGACCTTGCCGCCGACGGTGATCTCGGCGCCGTCATCGTCGTCGGGGACGACCACGGGCGCGGAGAAGCGTACCGAGTAGTCGACGACGCCGCCGGGGTCCCCCGCCCAGTCGGTGATGACCCGACCGGCCTCGGCCATGGTGAACATGCCGTGCGCGATCACGTCGGGCAGGCCGACGGACTTGGCGAAGCGTTCGTTCCAGTGAATGAGGTTGAAGTCACCGGAGGCACCGGCGTAGCGGACCAGGTCCAGGCGGCGGACCGGGAAGGTCCGCTCCGGCAGCAGCGCGCCGGTCTCGACCTCGTCGTACTTGAGCCTGCTCATCCTCGTATCCCCGCTTCCTAGGATCCCCGGACGACGAGCATCATGCCCGCCGTCACCACGTGTTCGCCGTCGGCCGCCGTGGCCACCGTCTCCAGGGTGAGCAGCTCGTTGCCGCCCAGGGCCTTGATGTCGGTGATGCGGGTGACGGTGTTCAGGACGTCACCGGCGTACAGCGGGCGCTCGTAGTGGAAGCTCTGGTCGCCGTGGACGACCCGGGAGAAATCGACGCCCAGGTCGGGGTCGGCGATGGCCAGCGCGGAACCGGCCATGCCCAGGATCACCGGGAAGGTGGGCGGGGCGATGACGTCGGGGTGGCCCATGGCCTTCGCGGACTCGCGGTCCAGGTAGACCGGGTTGAGGTCGTTGATGGCCTCGGCGAACTCGCGGATCTTGCCGCGGGTCACCTCGTAGGTCTCGGGGGCGGGGTACTCCCGGCCGAGGTAGTCAGGGTTGATCGCCACGCTCTGCCTCTCGGATGTGGAAACGTCGGGGCTCGGCCGCCGTCGCGGAGAGGACCCCTGGACAACGAACAGCCCGGTGAGCGATTGGCTCACCGGGCTGGAGTCTACGAGAAGCTGTCGTTCCCTGCCTGGGACGACGACCCTCTTGCGGGACCTAGCGGGTCTCGCGGTGGTCGTTGTGCTTGCGGCAGTTCGGGCAGAACTTCTTGATCGTCAGACGGTCGGGGGTGTTCCGACGGTTCTTGCGCGTGATGTAGTTCCGGTGATTGCACTCCTGGCAGGCCAGGGTGATCTTCGGCCTCACGTCTGTGGCAGCCACTTCGGAGTGCCTTTCTCGCTGGAGACATTACCTTGACGCAGTGAAAAACTGCTGAGACCCACGACGACCCCTGAGTTTGACGCTCAGGGGTCAGTGGGTTGGTAGCGGGGGCCGGACTTGAACCGACGACACAGCGATTATGAGCCGCTTGCTCTACCGACTGAGCTACCCCGCCCCGATCAGACAACAGAGACATCCTATCGTGGATGTCTCCTGTTTCGGCCGGCGAAGTTCCACCGGCCGCCCACCTGAGTGGACCGGAACCTCATCAAGTGGTGGAGCCCCTTTACGGAATCGAACCGTAGACCTTCTCCTTACCATGGAGACGCTCTGCCGACTGAGCTAAAGGGGCACGCTGTGGGACTTTCTCTCGTCCGCCCCGGGGGTGTTGCCCCCTTGCGCTGGTCATGACTATACAGGGATTGAGGGGTGGTCTGCCAAATCGAAGGCCCGGGACCCCTCCCCTCGGCTTGCCCGAGGCCGCACCTGGATCACGTAACCCCTGGTCAGATCAGGTTTCTCGGGTTTCCCGAGAGCCTGTTCCAAGCCTCGAAAAACGGCCCGAATGTGACGCCGTGCACGCGCGCGAGGGGCCCCGGCGCCCCTCAGGCACCGTTCTCGGCAAGCCAGACGTTGGACATGGCGTCGCGGTTGATCGTGCGGATGTCCGCGGCCAGCCCCAGTCGGCGCAGTGCGTCCGACAATCGGGTGTCGTGGGTGAAGACGATGAGCTGCCGGTGTCGGCCCACCTCGGCCAGAACGGAGGCGAGCCCCTCCACGGTCTCGGTGTCCATGGCCTGGACCGGGTCGTCCAGCAGCAGGAACCCGAACGGGTTGCCCTCGACGAGGGTGCGCGGCAGGCAGATGGACAGCGCCAGTGCCTGGAACTCGCCCTGGCTGAGCAGCCCGGGCGCGCTGGTCTGGTCCTCCACCCCGTCGACGGACACGTCCACCTCGACCCTGCGACGGGCCCCACGGCCGATGAGCCGCATGCCCTGCAGGTCGATGTGGCGTTCCTGGCGCAACCGGAACCAGACCTGTTCGGCCTGGGCCGCGACCGGACCGAGCCGTTCGGCGCGCACCGTCCGGGCGTACTCGGTGAGCTGTCCGAGCGCGGCCTCCGCGTACGAGAGGGACTCGCTCGCCTTGATGGCGTCCTGGGCGTCGTCCAACCATGCGGAGAGCCGTTCGGCGAGGTCCGACCACCCGTCGGTGGGGTCCTCCAGGCGTTCGGACGCGTCCCGGCGCGCGCTGACCGCCGCCGCGCGGAGCCTGCGGCCCACGTCCTCGATGTGATCGGCGAGTTCGGCGAGGTCCTCGATGTCGGAACCGGACTCCCACAGCGACCACAGCTGACCGAGTTCGCTCTCCGGAGGGAGCCATCCGGGCATCGGGGAGAGCAGGAACCGGGCCTGGTCGCGGGCGACGTCGGCGCGTTCGTAGGCGGCCGAGGTGATCGCGGCCTGGGGGCGTAGCGCGCGCAGTTGGGCGTTGGCGCGCCGCACCCAGTCGGCCCCCAGCGCCCCGGTGGTGGCACAGGTGGGGCAGGTGGTCTCGGTGGGATGGCGCTTGTGGTGTTCCAACGCCTGTTCGAGGAGCTCGACCACCCCGTGGGCGTGGTCGCCCTTGGTACCGGCCGCCATGGCCAGTTCCATGGAGGCGCCCCGCAGCTCGTTGACGACGTCGCTCATGATGGCGCGTTCGGGGACGCTGAGCCGGCGCAGCCTGCGCATGACGACGTGTTGGGACGGGTCGCTGGGACCGTCGTCGGCGGCCAGTCGACGCAGGGCGTCCAGGTCCATGTCGGGCGCGGAGAGCAGCCGTACGCTCTGGGCCGCCCGAGGGTCGGCGGAGGCGCCGAGCGCCTCCAGGAGCGGCCTCAGGGCGCGCGAGGGATGGTCTCGGCGGCGGACGAGGCCGTCGCAGACCTTGGCGAGGCGACGCTCCGCCTCCGCGAGCCCGGTGATGCCCAGGAGCGCGGTGAGGGTGTCGTAGAGCTCGGCGGCGCGACCGGTGACGGTACGGCCGAGTTCGTCGTAGGACAGGAAGGGCCGGTAGCGGACCAGGTTCTCGCCCCAGTCGAGGGTGCGCAGCGGCGACACCTCGCCGTTGGGGTGCACGACCTCGCCGCGTGCGGAGCGAACGCTCTCACCGGTCCAGCGGCGACTGATCCGGGTGGGTCCGTGGTCCCCCGCGATGTGGATGTCGACGCTGGCCTCTGTGCGCTCGTCGTAGTGCAGGTTGCGCCAACCGTCTCGCCATCCCGTGGGCATGGCGTCCCAACGGGGGTTGCGACCGGTCAGGGCGGCTTCGGCGGCCTCGGCGAAGCTGGACTTGCCGGACCCGTTGCGGCCGACGATCACGGTGAGTCCGGGGCCGGCCGGGAAGGTGAGTTCGGCCGGGCGACCGATGCCGCGGAAACCCTGGACCCGGATGCCGGTGAGGTAGGCGCGACGCATCGAACCGGGCGGCGGACCGCTCGGGGGCTCGGGAACGGCCTCGGGGAAGTGCTCGCCCCGCAGGAGGGCCTCCAGGGCGTCCTCGCCCCACAGGGCGGCGTTGACCCAGGATCGGACCCGTGAGGGCACCCCGGAGCGCGCCAACGCCTCCAGGAGTCCCTTCGTGGTGGGGTCGTCGGCCCCGGGGGCGACCCCCCGGCCGTCCGGTCCTCCGTTCGCGCCCGCCTCGGGTCCCCGAGTCACCTTCGCCACCCCGCTCCGTTTCAGAACCTGCGTCAGCAGACTAGGGCAGGAAAGGATCAAGCCCGCTGGTGATGCCTACAACACGAGGCGTGGATCACACCCCCACCAGTTTCCTCCGGCTGCCGTCCCAGGTGAAGTGCAGGGTCGCGATTCCGGGCACGTTGGGGTCGCGCAGGCATTCGTAGATGTTGAGGCTGGGCACGCTCGCGAAGCAGCCCCAGACCCGTTCGGAGGTCAGCACGAAGTCGAGGTCGAGTTCGACCAAGAGACCGAGGAGCCTGCCGTGGGTGGGTTCGTCGACCTTGGCGAAGGCGTCGTCCAACAGGATCAGGCGAGGCGCCCAGGGCGCCCGGACCGCGAGGGCGTCGAAGTGGGCGGCCGCCCCCGCGAACAGCACCAGGTAGGCGACCACGCGCTGTTCGCCCTGGCTGAGGGCGGTGCGGTGGCCCAGACGGCGTTCGTCACCCGCGGAGTCGGTGACGTACACGGTGAACGTGAACCAGGACCGGTAGTCCAGGGCCGCGCGCAGTTGGGCACCGCCCGTGGCGGTCGGGTCGAGTCGACGGATCGCCTCGATGCAGCGGCGCAGCGCGTCGCGTAGACGGGTGGTCTGGACGCGGGTGCGTTCCTCCGGCGGTGTGGCCAGCAGGGGAACGACCGCCTCGACGTCGGCGCCCGCGTCGGGGGCCAGGCTCCAGTCCAGCCGCACGCCGAGACCGGCGGAGGTGGTGACGTCCTTGAGGACGTCGTTCATGGTGGTGATGAGGGCGCGGGCCTCGTCGATCTGGTGGGACAGGTGTCCGGCGAGCTCCCCGAGCAGGTGGCGTTCGAAGGCCTCCTCCTCCGCGATGGCGACGGCCTCCTCGGCCTTGGTCACGGACGCCGCGACGTGTTCGGCGTAGGCGGTGACGTCGTGGGCCCCGTCCTCGTCATGGACGGTGAGGCGTTTGACACCCCGGGGTTCGGTGAGTTCGGTGCGGGTCTGCGCCCGGCCGACGGAGGTGAGGAGACGCTGTAGGTCCTCACGGCTGCCGAGGATGGCGCTGTCGTCGACCTCGGTGACGTCGGTCTGCGCGGCCAGGCCGGTCTCCAGCCGTTCGACGAAGTCGGCGAGGAGGTCCAGGCGGGTGTCGGGGCCGACGGGTTCGGTGTCGGCTCCGGTCTCCAGGGCGGCCAGGTAGCGGGTCAGCGGGCCGTCGTCGGCGGCGCTGTCCTCCAGCCCGGCGGCGCGCAGCAGGACGGCGTCGGGACGGGTGTCCTCGGTCCCCTTGACCGCCTTGGCCGCGGGGTCGCCGAGGGTGGTGACCGCGCCGACCAGGTTCTCCCCCGTGGCGAGGGCGCGACGGACCTGTTCGGCCCGTTCGATGGTGGCCGCTTCCAGGCGCGCCTCGGCGGCCACCCGGTCATCGCGTGCTTGTTGGGCGCGGCGTTCGAGTTCGGGAAGGCGTTCAGCGGCCTCTTCGGCTCGGGCGCGGACCTGCTCTCGGGCAGCCTCGATCTGGTCGCCGGGCACTCCCCGCGCGCGATCGCCCAGTTCGAACTGGCGGCGCACGGTGATCATGTCGTCGATGGCGCCGGCCCGGGCGTCCTCGGCGGCCAGACGCGCCGATCGGGTGCGGCTCCAGGCCGCGACGTGACGTTCGTGGTCGGCCAGCTGCCAGGCGAGGACTTCGAGGTCGCGCAGGGCCGAGGCGATGAGGACGCGGAGGTGGTCCATGGCCCGCAGGGCGCTGTCGAGTTCGGCGCGCGTGGTGGGCAGACCCTCCGCCCCAGCGGCGTCCTTGAGGCGACGGCGAAGGTCGAGGAGCTCGGTACGGGCGTCGTCGGCGGTGGCTCGGGCGGTGTCGTGCGCGCGACGGGCCGCGGCGACGTCGGTGCGGCCCACGTCGAGGGTGGCCCAGGCCCGGACCAGGGGGGAGGCGTCCGGCAGGTCCCGCGAGACCTCCAGGAGTTCGGAGTAGGAGTGCTCCACCGCCCACCGTCGTTCGCCGGCTTCGGCGAGGAGGGCCTCGGCGATGGCCATGCGGCGGTCGGTGTTGGCGGTCTGACGGTCGCGGGCGCGTTTGCGGGCGGCCTCGCCGATGTACTCCGGTTCGGTCTTGGTGTGTGCTCCGGAGGCCACGCCCAGTCGCCAGCCGCCGGAGAGCGACATGGAGCTGACGGTGGCCACGGAGCTGTCCCGGCGGTGCTTGGCCTCGGTGTCCTCCGCGGAGGCACCGGTCGACTCCGAGCCCAGGGCGATGGAGGCCAGCAGGGCGCGCAGGTTGTCGTTGTCGACGCCACGGTCGGGGACGGCGACCGGTACGAGCACGTCGAAGAGGGTGCGGCCCTTGGCGGGGCGGGCCGGGGTGATCATGAGGTCGCGGGTGGCGGGGTCGTACAGGGTGCCGTCGGAGCGGATCCAACCGGCGAGCAGACCGCTGGCCTCCAGGGCGGCTTCGAGCCCGGCCTGTTCGCGGGTGGTGAGCCCGTTGGCGAAGTCGACGGCGAGGTGGAAGGGGACTCCGTCGGAGTCTGGGCGCGCGTAGGTGGCCCACGCGGGGCGCTCGGGTGCGGCGTCGGCGTTCTTGGCCTTGCGTTCGGCGAGCTCGGCGAGTTCGTCGGCGAGCTGGCCCTCCTCGTTGACGGCCACGTCACGTCGGGCGCGCAGCTCCTCCAGGAGCGGATCCACGGCGGTGTGGGCCAGGCGGGCGACCTTGGCCGGTACGTCGGGGTCCAGCACGCGCAGCGCGTCGGAGATGGGCAGCTCCACGCTGCCCTCCAGCTCGTGGATGGCGTCGCCCAGGGCGTGGGCGTGGCTGGAGTCGCGCAGGCGCGCGGCCCAGGTGCGAACGCCCTCGGCGTAGGCGGCGCTCTGTTCGCGCAGCCCGGTGATGGCGTCCTGTTCCCGGGTGTGGGTGTGTTCGAGGGTGGCCTGGGCGCTCTCCGACTCGCTGGTCAGGGCGACCAGGCGACGGTCCGCGGCGGTCTCGGCGCTGGTCAGGCCGGTGAGGCGGGCGGCCTGGTCGGTGCGGTCGGCCGCGGTGTCGGCGGCGGCGGTGAGCCGGTCGTGCAGCCGGCCCAGGTTCTCGCGCAGGTCGTCGAGGTCGATGCCGTCGACGGGGGCACGTTCCACGGCCTGTTCGAGGCCTTGGATGTCCACCCGGGTGGTGCTCTCGCGGGGTGCGTGCACGGTGGTGCGGGTGTCGGGGACCCGGCCCAGCGCGCGGGGATCCAGGCCGGCGGCCGTGGCGGCGCGACCGGCTTCGGCGTGGGTCTGTCGCAGGACGTCGAGGGCGCGTTCGACGGCGGAGACGTCCTCGCCCAACCGCTCGATCGCGTGGTCCTCGGTGGTGGCGGCGTGTTCGGCGGCGGCCCAGGCCGCCTCCGCGGCACGGATGTAGGCGCCCACGGCCGCGTCGTAGGCGCGACGTTCGTTGGCGGTGGCGGTGGCCGCGTCCTGCTGGGCGGAGGCGAGGGTTCCGTCGTCGGCCTCGGCGGTGTCGCGGGTGCGGCGGGCCTGGTCGCGTTCCTCGGAGATCTGGCTCTCGTCGGAGATGAGCTCGTCGAGTTCGGCGCGCAGCCGGTCGGTCTCGTCCACTCGTCGGTCACGGGCGTCGAGCTGTTCGCGGACCTCGGCGGCCCGGGCGCGCAGGGTGTGGACCAGGTAACCGTGATAGTCGGTGAGGAACTCGGCGATGCCGCCGTCGGCCTCGGTGAGGGCGTTCTTCTCCGCACGGGCCTGTTCGAGGTCGGAGATGTTGCGGGCCACCTCGTCCAGGACCGACTCGTCCATGGGCGGCAGGGCCTCGGAGAGCACGCCGACGAGTTCGCCCGCTTCCAGGCGGTCGCCGATGGTGGGGCGGCGCAGCCGGTAGAGCAGGTGGATGAGGTTGCGATAGCGGACGGAGTCGTCGATGCCGAACAGGGTTCGCATCACCCGTGCCCGGTAGGGGACCGCGCTGGTGAAGCAGTTGTCCGCGCCGATCTCCGAACGCAGCCGGTCCACGGGCTTGGGTCGGCCGTCCACGACCAGGTCCAGGTCGTATCCGACCCGGCGTTCGGTGACGAAGAAGACGCAGCGCGGGTCGGAGTCGCCCACGGCGAGGACGGCCGCGCCCAGGGTGAGGTAACGGGGTTCCTCGCCCTCGGGTTCGGGTTCCGCGATGGGTTCGGCCTGCGCCGCGAGCAGGGCGGAGGCGGAGTTGGGTCCGGTGGTGTGGGCGGCGGCGTCCAGGCCGCGGTCCCCGCGCGCGGTGGTGAACTCCACCCACAGGTAGCCCAGGCGGGTGGCGGGGCCGGGGGTCGCGTCGCCGTCGTCGGAGGTGCCGTCGACGAGGTCCTCGGGGCCACCGAGCAGGTCCGGACCGGTCTCCTCCTCGATCGGGACACGGCCCGCGCGGGGGTCGTCGGACATCAGCCAACGCAGGCTCGTCCGGTTGGTGCCGGTGGTGTCCAGACGTCGCACGTCCCCGTCCAACAGGAACGGCAGCAGCATCTCCAGGGCCTTGGACTTGCCGGCGCCGTTGCGGCCGCGCAGCAGCAGCCGCCCCTCGGCGAAGTCCAGGACGTGGTCGTCGTACTGCCAGACGTTCCGGATGCCCGCGCGTTCGAGGCGGTAACGGGGGGTGGGGGCGGGGTCAGCCGGAGGCTTCCCGTGGGCCTGGCTCGTCTCCTGTGTCACCACTGGTCGCGCTCACCTTCTCGTTCGCCACCGCTTGCAGCACGGACGCCACCCGGTCGAGGTCGCTACGGGGGTCGTCCCGAGGCTCGGGCTCCTGTCGACCGGAACCGCGCGGTTGTTCTGGGTGTGTCCGGTCTTCGGGATGTGTCCGGCTGTCTTCGCCATTGTCCTGGATCCGGGGGACGCGATGGTCCACTTCCGCGCCGTACCTCGCGGCGATGGCCGTCAGTCTTCGGGCACCGGGTTCGCCCCGGAGCAGTCCGAGCCCGGTGAGAAGTTCCAGGACGAGGGCGAAGAGGCGTTCGGGCTCGGGGATCTCCGGCCCGGCGGTGCGCGCCCACTCCGCGCGCACCGGTGCGTCGGCGCCACCGAGCGCGTCCAGCGCGACCTGGAGTTCTCGCTCGGGGATGGGAACGGACGTGGTCGGGCGGCCGGGGTTCAACAGACCGGAGAGGTGGCGGACCAGGGCCAGCGCGGTGTGTCCGACCGGGTCGTCGGAGGGGAAGCGCGGGCGGGCCATCGCCTCGTCGGGCATGACCAGGGCCACACCCTCGGCGCGGATCTCGGTGTCGCAGCCCAACAGGTTGCCCAGGGCGGACGCGGCGCGCCACTGGTGGGCGGCGAGCAGGTCGCGCTGCCGGTCGGAGAGCTCCTCTCGGTGCACGACGGCGGTCTCGGCGAGCAGGCGTCGCAGGGCGACCTCTCCCGCCTGGTCACTCTCGGGCTCGGGGTCGACCGCCTCGGCGAGGAAGGTGTCGGCGTCCGTGCCGGCCCGGGGCAGGTGCGCGGTGACCGTGCGCAGGGCCTCGGTGTCGGGGTCGAGTTCGGCGTCCATCGCGGCGTCGGCCTGGTGGGCTCCGATGGTGCCGGAGGCCTCGGTGAGCGCGCCGAGGTCGACCAGGTGGAGCAGGGCGGCGCAGTAGGCGCGGCGTTCGCCCAGGCCACGGGCGGGATCGGCGTCGATGCCCGCCTCATGGGCGGTCGCGCGCACGGTGGCGGCGAGGGAGCGCACGCTGACGGGTCCGTCGTGCTCGACCAGGACCGCGAGCGTCAGGGCGAGGTAGGTCAGGGCCCGGGGGGTGAGTCGGGAACCGTCCGCGCGGGTGATCGGTCCGGTGACCTCGTCGACGAGCCCGCGTTTGCCCAGGCGGGCGTGGTCGTCGGCGACGGTGAGCCGGTAGCCGAGCACGCGTTGGAAGCGCTGGACCAGCCACTCGTTGTGCGAGCGCACCAGGGAGAACTCGGCCGGGTGCGCGGCACGGGTGAGCAACGGGTGGGCCATGAGGGCGCGCGCGGCGGCCTGGCGTTCCCCGATGAGGGCGGCGTCTTCGCTGTAGGCGTTCGTCTCCATCACCCCCACCTCCGCGTCCAGGGTGTTTGCGTGGTGATCCCGATGGGACCGGTGTTCTGGGAGTCCGGGTCCGGCCCGGGGAGGCTATCGGTGTCGGTCGGCTCCTCGACAGGGGCCTGTGCGGTGTCCTCCTCCGGAGCCGCGAAGGCCGGGGGCACGGCGTGCGGTGTTCCGGTGGGCGGAGTTTCCGCGGGGGGCGGTTCGAACGGGACCGGTTCCACCGGTTCGGGGGTGTCCGAAACAGGTTCCGGAGGGGTGGTCGGGGTCCGGGCGACCGGATGTTCCGGCGGGTCGGGTGTGACGGCGCGGTCGGCGGGGACGTCGATGAAGTGCTGACCGTAGGGGGTCACGCACAGGCGCAGCCCCTCCAGGCTCAGGTCGCCGCCCTCGCCCCGGGCGGTGACCTCGGCTCCCGGCGCCGCGATGACGTGCAGGCGCAGGCCGAACTCCAGGTCACCGGCGGAGGTGGGACGCCGGGAGGCGTCGCCCGAACCCAGAGCGGCGGTGAGGAGCTCCATGAGGACCTCCATGCCGGCGCCGGACAGGTCCAGACGGGCGTCGTCGCCGGTGGGCTCGGCCAGCAGGGAGCGGATCTGGTCGGCGCCCGCGCGGCGCCAGTGCGCCGAGGACTCGGCGGCGTCCCGAAGGCGGGCCTGTTGGGCGCGGTGGTCCCGGACCGGTTCGGGAGGGCGGGCACCGGGGTGCTCGGTGATGGTGCTGCGGTCGGGTTCCCCCTGCCACCAGCTGGTGGTCGCCGCGACGCTGTCGTCGACGCGTCCTTCCAGGTGACGGGCGGGGTGGAGGGCGAAGGCCGCGGTCGCCAAGGCTTCGGCGCGGTCCGGTTCCGCCTCCTCGAACCAGCCGGCCAGACGCAGCAAGGCGGCGCGTCCGTGCCGTGGCACCGGCCGATCGCCGTTGCCCCGTCCGTCGTCCGCGCGGTCGTTCGTCCACTGGTTGAGTCCCACAACTCAGCAGACTAGAGACCTCTCGGGCCCGCCACGCCCGGTTCGGCTCCCTCCGCCCTCGGTGAGATTCCCTGACACCCGTTCTGAACAGGTGTTTTGTCCCAACTGTGGCGTTTGTAAGGATTCTACGAAGAGCCGGGGAACTCTTCGACGTCACCTCATCCCTGGACGCCTACTGCGGGACCCCGAGCCGGCCCTCGTCCGCCTGGTCGAAGGCCTCACGGGTCTCTTCGGGCATGTCGTCGTCGTAGTCGGTGATCGTGTACGTGGAGAAGTACATGGTGTCGTCGACGTCGACGGGATCGCCGAGTTCCACGTCCACGTCGTAGGGGTCGTCCTGGCACCCCTGGTCCATGCACCAGGTGCCCAGGACCTCGCCCTCTCCGCGGGCTCGACCCTCATCCCACTCGTCCCACTCCATGTCGGTGAAGGTGGTGAACTCGGTGGCCACGTACTCCGTGGGTCGCTGCTCGTCGAACCCGGCCTCGTCGCCGTAGAAGTTGAGGACCTGGACGTCCCCCTGGGTCGCCGCCTCACCCTCTTCGTCACGCTGGTCGTCGTCACGATCGTCGTGGTCGTCGTGCTCGTCGCGGTCACGTTCGTCGTCACCGTTGCCGTCCTCGGCCGGAACGTCGTCCCGGTCCGGCTCGTCCTGGTCGCCACAGGCGGAGAGCGCCAGTGCCAGGACCGCGCCGATCAGTAGTGCACGCTTCATGTCGCCTCCTGGGTCTCAAGTCCCCATCATCCCGGTGTGAACGCGAAAGGCCCCCCGGCACACGCCGGGGGGCCTTCCAACAACCCTGTTCCGTCATCGGGACCGGATCGGACCCGTCGGACTCGGGCTACTAGTAGTAGCCGTTGCCCTTGTCGCCCTCGTGACCCTTGTGGTCCTCGTGGCCTTCGTCACCCTCATCGTCACGGTCGTGTTCGATGTTGGTGCTCGTCGGGCCGTTGACGCAGTCACCGGCGGTCTGCGGCGACAGGATCGGCACGTTGGCGCCGACCAGGCCGACGGCCAGCTCGGTGTTGCACAGCTGGACCGGAACCAACTGCAGGTTCTGGTTGAACTGCTGGTCGCCACCGTGCGAGGCGAAGGCCGGCGCGGTCGCGAGCATCGCACCCATGGCGATACCGGCGATGGCGGTGGCGGCGGTGAACTTGCGCAGCATCTACGGACCCCTAGTCGATGTTGGTGCTGATGGGGCCGTTGACGCAGTCGCCCGTGGTCTGCGGCGACAGGATCGGCGCGTTGACACCGGCGAGGAGTCCGACGGCCAGCTCGGTGTTGCACAGCTGGACCGGGACGGCCTGCAGGTTCTGGTTGTACTGCTGGTCGCCACCGTGAGAGGCAGACGCCGGAGCGGCGGCGAGCATGGCGCCGAAGGCGATACCGGCGATGGCGGTGGCGGCGGTGAACTTACGCATTCTGGGAACTCTCCTAGTCGATGTTGGTGCTGATGGGACCGTTGACGCAGTCGCCCGTGGTCTGCGGCGACAGGATCGGCACGTTCACACCGACCAGGCCCACGGCGGCGCTGGTGTTGCACAGCTGGACCGGGACGGCCTGCAGGTTCTGGTTGTACTGCTGGTCGCCACCGTGCGAGGCGGACGCCGGAGTGGCGGCCAGAATGGCGGAGAAAGCGGCACCAGCGACGAGGCCGGCAACGCCGAGCTTACGCAGCATTGAATTACCTTTCGGAAGAATTTGGGATAGCGTATCGGTCGGACCGATTGCCGGAACTAGCTGATGTTGGTGCCGATGGGGCCGTTCACGCAGTCGCCCGTGGTCTGCGGCGACAGGATCGGCACGGTGACGGCGACCAGACCGACGCTGCCGGTCAGGTTGCAGGACTGAACCGGAACCAGCTGCAGATTCTGGTTGAACTGCTGGTCACCACCGTGCGAGGCGTGCGCGGGAGCTCCCATGAGGAGCGCGCCCATCGCGGCACCGGCGACCAGGCCAGCAGCGGTCAGCTTCTTGATCATGTTTCCCCCGAGAAATCATGCGAGGCATTGACAGAAAAAGACGCAGGCGCTTCTTGCACCTGTGTCGCGGTGGACTGTGGCAATCATTATCCGGCCCCGCTTTTTTGTCAACGCCGAAACTCGGAAGTCATTTTGTCCATATTGCCGGATCAATTCTTTTCGTCAGGCAACCCAAATACGACAATGCGCTGATTTATCAGCCCAGCCGAGCCGCTCCGCCATCCCACGAAAATCACTCAGGGTGATCACTCTGTGGCCCTGGCGTAACACCTTCGCGACCACCCGAATCCCCCGAGCACCACGGCGGTCGCGGCGAACAGGCCCGAAACCACGACGCGTCGTCGCCTCATACCGCCGGCCCTGATCCATCGGCTCTCGACAGTGGTCGCGTGGTCGCGTGGTCGAGTCGGCGAGCACGCCGCGATGCGCCTGGGAGTCGATGTGGTCGCGCCGCCCCTCGGGGCACCCTCCCGCGAGGCGGTCCTGGGGGGCAGGGAACGCGAAAGGCCCCGGTGGCCAGCGTTTCCGCTGTTCACCGGGGCCTTCCCCAGGGTGGCAGGTGAAGGATTCGAACCTTCGAAGGCTAAGCCGACGGATTTACAGTCCGCTCCCATTGGCCGCTCGGGCAACCTGCCTGGGCTGCGGCGACGTGTGTGTCGCTGCGCATGAATGACAATAGCGGATGATCGGCCCCAACCTGAAATCGGATCCTGAGGCGCGTCCCCCACCAGCGGCTTCGGGTGTGCGCGGCGGGGCGCGGCTAAGCTCTGAAGCCGGCCCGCACCGGGCCGAACAGACGTGCACGGGTATCGCCCGTGACCCACGAGAGCTAGCGGGGTGTGAGAGTACGTGGCCGCCGAATCCAGTTTCGACGTGGTGTCCAAGCTCGACCGTCAGGAGGTCGACAACGCCCTGAACCAGACAGGCAAGGAGCTGGCCCAGCGGTTCGACTTCAAGGGCACCGGGACCACCATCGCCTGGCAGGGTGAGAACGGCATCGAGATCAAGAGCAGCGCCGAGGAACGCGCCACGGCCGCCCTGGAGGTCTTCAAGGAGAAGCTGATCAAGCGCAAGATCTCCCTGAAGGTCCTGGACGCCGTCGAGGAGCCCAAGCCCTCGGGCAAGGAGTACCGCCTCCCGGTGAACCTCAAGGAGGGGATCACCACCGAGGACGCCAAGAAGATCTCCAAGCTCATCCGCGACGAGGGACCCAAGGGTGTCAAGGCGCAGATCCAGGGCGAGGAACTTCGGGTCAGCGCCAAGAAGAAGGACGACCTCCAGAACGTCATGACGCTCATCAAGGAGAAGGACTTCGACCTGGCCCTCCAGTTCGTCAACTACCGCTGACGCACCGACGTTCGACGGCCCCCCCCCCACCCCGGGCGGGCGGGGGGGTTTTTAGGCCCCGGGCCCCAATCCGCCCCCCACGCCCACGCGCGGGGTCCCCCACCCCCAGGGTGGGGGCGCCC